>CAYQMZ010000755.1:0-2885 GCA_964418725.1 uncultured Pirellulaceae bacterium | reverse complement strand
CCAAGCTCGCTGCATCGATCAAGGCTGGCGAAGTGGCCGCCGCCGACGCACTGGATGAACTCGTCGACCTCATGACGGACATCTTCACCGCGCGCTGGCGCGGTGTGTTGCGCGAGGCCTTGCTGCGTATGCTCGACCCCGACGACCCGTGGGAGCCGATGCGGCAGTCGGCGCGTTTACTCGCGAACCATGGACGGGGCGTTGTCCGCAGAAGAGGCCTTCGTCGGTGTGCAACGCATTGGAGGCGTCAACGGATGGTACTACGGAGATTGGCTGTGGCAGATCCGCGGGTTCCTGGATTTGCTTGTTGGTGGAGTCGGCGTTAGGCGTGGGCGTCGACATCCGGTCGACATCACTGAGGGCGACGCATTGGATTTTTGGCGAGTGGAAAAGTTCACTTCGGGACGACTGCTTCGATTGACGGCAGAAATGAAAGTTCCCGGTCGAGCGTGGTTGGAATTTGAAGTGACGCCGACAAGCGAGAAACAATGCGTCGTTCGCCAAACGGCGATCTTCGACCCTGTTGGGCTGTTCGGGCTTTGCTACTGGTATGCACTTTACCCGCTTCATGAATTTGTCTTCAACGGAATGCTGAATGGACTCGTTCGCTATTCTCATTCGAAATCTCAGAATTCAACGATCGCCAGCCAAAAGCCTGAAGAGAGTCTTGTTAGCTGCTGAACTCTAAAGGCCTGAAGGTGCGTAAAGCATGCATGTTCATAACGATGCGAACACCGTTCTCTGCTGCTGGCTCCTCATTGTCGGAGCATCGATTTCTCTCGTTCGCATTTCGGCCTAGCCTCGACGGGTTTTTGAAACCTGGGCTTCGCGGTACGATTTCGCTACGAATTCATTGCGAAATAGGAGAATCAGGATGAGCGATCGAATCATTATGCGGACGGGCGAGTCTCTTGTGGCTGGCGGGCCTCCGTTCACTGCTGCCGAGCCTGAAGTCGTCATCGGCGAACTAGACGGACCTGTCGGAACTGCCATCGCAACGCTGACAGGCAATCAGTCTTCGGGGCACTCGAAAGTCTTTGCGATCTTGAACACTGATATCCAGGTTCGACCTGTGACGTTGATGGTCAGCAAGGTCACTGTCAAAAGCAACGCCTACACCAATATCCTTATGGGAACGGTCCAGGCGGCGATCGCAAACGGGGTGCTGGACGCTGTACGCGCCGGAGACATTCCCAAGGAAAAAGCCAATGATCTGGGCATCGTCTGTTCGGTGTGGCTCAACCCAGGTGCCGCCACTGAGAAGAACCTAGATCACAAGGCGCTGTTTGAGATTCATCGCAAAGCCATGGCGCAGGCAATTCAAAAGGCGATGAGCAACGAGCCTTCCATCGACTGGCTGCTCGACAATCAGGAGCAGATTACGCACAAGTATTACCAGCGTGGTCTCGACGGCGAACTGTGAATTTCAACGGTCGTCGCGAGTTAGCGAGTTCACTGACTCTGCGCCCGTTGTGAACTCGCGCGTCGACTCACTGCCGTCCGGCCATTTTACTGTGATTTTCTTGATGGTTTTTCGACCGCCAAATTGCAGTGCGTTGGCCGATTGGCTCAAGTAGCTGCCGCCGCCGCTAAGTTCTGCGATTTGACGCGTGCCACCCTCGTTTGTGGCGATGACCTTAGCTCCGATAGAATCCGCTGGAAGCCGGACGAGGAACGTGTCCCCTGTTTCTTGCTTGCGGAAAACTTGCGGTGAATCATCGTTCATGCCGAACACGAATTCTGCCGCTCCATCGCCATCCAGATCCGCAGTCGTAAGGCTCTTGGCGTCGCCAACAACCATCAGTCCTGATTCAATGGCGGGTTGGGGCGTGAAACTGCCATCGCCATTACCTAGCAGGACAAGACCGACGCCGCCGTCAAACCGCCCGGTCTCGCGCTGCGGGCCGTAGAAATTGTGTGCCAGAATCAGGTCTGGGACGCTGTCGCCGTTGAGTTCCGTCAGCGTCATGCCGAAAACTGGAGCGACCTGAGCTTCGCGTGGCAAGTTCTTAAACGTGAAGTGCCCATTGCCATCGTTCAGCAAGACGGCGGACTCGAGCGAATTCGCGGTGAAGTGATGGGCGCACGACAGTTTTTCTTCGGTGTAGATCGTCTTCAGGTCGGCGACCGCAAAGTCATGGAACTTCGTGAACTTGTTTGCGAGGAACGGCATCGCGTTGGTTGAACAGCTCTTTCCACGCACAGGGAATAGCGTCTCGTCTTCGTATTCCGCCTCGATGATGCGTAGGTTCCCTGACTCATCGAAGTCTCCGCAGTACAGCTGCGTCGGGTGCTCATCGGACGCGTGGTACTTTGTGTTAAGTCCCACGTTGCCAACGACGTAGTCAATATCGCCATCGGCGTCTAAGTCACGTGCAACGATCGAGTTGTACCATCCTTTGCGGATCGCCAGTCCCGCTGCAGAAGTTCGATCGCTCAGGCTTCCTTGGTCATTGCGATAGTAGCGGACAGAACCCCATTCGGTTGTTAGCAAGAGGTCGAGCCAGCCATCCCCGTCTGCATCCGACCAGATTCCGCCGGTAACCAGTCCCGCTTGCTTTAACCCTTTCGCCACTGTTTCGGTCACGTCGACTAGGGTTCCTTCGTCGTTTCTCAGCAGCTGACTGGACGGCGTCAGCGGATATTGGCCAGGGATCACGCGACCGCCGACGAACAGATCCATGTCGCCATCGCGGTCGAAGTCGCATGGGCACACGCAGCTTCCACTGTTGCGGGCTTCAATCGCAAGTTCAGTTTTTGCGAACTGCCCGTTGCCGTCGTTTAGGTAGAGCCGATCTAGCAGCAGGTCACTGTTCGGGGCGCATTCGACTCCACCGCTGACAACGAATAGATCTTGATCGCCGTCGGAGTCGACATCAAAAAAC
>CAYQMZ010000754.1:0-4102 GCA_964418725.1 uncultured Pirellulaceae bacterium | reverse complement strand
TTGATTGGACTTCATCGTCACGCTGTTTGCCGGCGGTTGGAACGTGAAAGTGAGGCTGTGGTTGTTGTAAATGGCAATCCCGGTGCCTTTGTGATTGCCGACGTTCAGCCACATTGCGTCACTGCTAGTGACACTAGCCATTGACTCGACTTTGACGTTTTGACGCGGAACCCTATCGTCGATGCTTTCCATGTCGTTAACCGACCATTGGATAGGAGTCGCCGTGTTGAAAACGACGCCGGCAGCTCCAAATTCTACGTCTGCAACAAGGTTGATGTCAACGCCTTGGCCATTGTTGATTTGCAGCTCATCGTTTCCACCACCGCCATCAACTAAAAGCCCGCTTGCGGGTGCGAAGGTCGAATCGATTGGATTGTTGACGATGATTCGATCGTCGCCGGCCATGCCATCAAATTCGAAGGCTGTCGCATTGCTGAACGTGCCTGTGGTCGTTGTGGGGGATAAGCCATCGACGTCTTCGATCAACTCCCAACTGCCCGAATCTGAACTTGTCGCGTTGATCGTAAGCTGATCGTTTGTGTCAGTACCCAAAAGTGAGATCGGGCCACCACTGTGCGGTTGCACGAATATCGAACTGAAGTTCGTCGCGGTAACACTTCCGTAGTTGAGATTGCCATCAGTGACACGAGAGTTCTCGAGTGCGTAGCTGTGGTCTGTGGGGCGAATCGTGACGTGGGGCAGAGAGAGGATTGGTTGCCCATTGCTGTCGAATCGCTGACCGGGATCGACCCAACGGTGGATCTGGTTGGGCAACGTGTCCACGGAAATCACGTCGCCGAATCCCGTTCCGATCGCATTTTCGAACGTGCCAGTCAAGAATACTTTTGTGTTGCCTCCGATGTCTTGTGTCACCTTCTGCAGGTCCAGGTCAAACGTGATTCCAGCAGCCATCGCAGCGAAGTCAATCACGTCCCCATGGGCGTCCGAGCCTCCGTCGGTCAGCGTGTTGTAGCCGCCTTCGATAAGCAAGTAAGTGTCGTCCCCAAGGCCACCGAAGAAGAGCTCGTTTCCGTTTCCTGCATCCAAAAAGTCATTGCCGTTGTTACCGATGAGTCGGTCGTCGCCGTCACCGCCGATCAACGTCGAATCGAATTGCGCGGCGTGCAGTTGATCGTCGCCCGGGCCACCGAAAAGCGTGACGAACTCAATCGCAGGGAACGTCGCCTTAGAGATCTCGCTCAGGTCGAATTCGTTCGCGAACTGACCGGTGGCGTTGACAAAGACGCTAGTAACAGAATCGGCAAACACCGGGCCTGATAGCGTATTTCCGTTTACCGCTACGAGGCCCTCAATGCTGGAAACGTTGACGGAATCGTTGGCGTCAACATCGATTTGCAGATGCCCCGCGGAAAACGTGGGGGTGACCGTCAGCAAGTCGCGTCGTTCAAGGGCCTCCATGCGTCGTTGAGATTGAGAGACCCGTTGATTTCTATTTCGTCGGCGTTGCATGTCCTGCCCCTGATGAATTTGCACGTTGTCAGCCCTACGAGCTTTGACTAGCCGTTTGGCTCCAAAGTTGAGTACTGCTGAACCGCCGAGAAGTCGAACAGACATTTTTGAGTTTTGAGAAGAATGCGCAACGCAGTGTTGACAGGCAATCGCATGCATCACTCTGCGGTTTTGCGAAAGTGGAAGAACTGATCCAGTCTCTTCGAAGTTAGAGAGGTGCTCTCATCAGGGCCGTCACGATGGCAACTAACCAGAAACGTGAACATTGAGAATGCCCTCGCCCGAGGTCTGGGCTCCGGAGCGGAAAGCCGGCTGCGTGATTAGCAAATGAGCATTAGCCGCCGGTGACAATGTCGCCGGATCGAGGTTCTTTGCCGTGCGGAACAGCACAGGAATGTGCGATCTGAATCGGCTTGAAGAAAAGGCTTGATGCGATCTTGGCTAATCTAGATAAAGGACACTTCTATATGTTATTGTGCTGGTAAGGCCCGCGGTGTGCTTGGCGTTACTTCAATGAATGTGAATCGAAACAACCAGGACATTGCGGATGATCATGACGTGAGGATGATGGTTGGGCACTTCTACACGCGTGTTCGGGAAGATGCCGTCTTGGGACCAATCTTTAACGAAGTCTCGAAGATCGATTGGGTAGATCACATTCCAACGATGTGCGATTTCTGGGAGACGGTGCTGTTTCAGCGTGCGAGCTACAAGGGAAACCCAATCGATGCACACGTGCAGCTTGATCAAGGGATGAGCGTAGATCACGAATCGGGACTGCAGGCCAAGGATTTCGAACGTTGGTTAGAAATGTTTCATGAGACGGTCGACGCCTTGTATTCCGGTCCGCGAGCGGAATTGGCGAAACGAAGCTCGTCACGTATGGCACAGCAATTGATGGATGAGGTCCGCAGATTTCGTAGCGTCACCAACGACGACTATGAGGTTCGCGGCGGTCGGTGAGTTTTACACACGATACGGTAGGTGGAAATGTTCTCGCAAACGGCTGAGTACGCACTTCGAGCAATGGTTTGGCTTGCGGAGCATCAAGTCGATGAACCCGTCGGTAATGTGGCGATCGCCGAAGCGACTAAAGTGCCACAAACTTACTTAGCCAAAGTGATGCAGGCGTTGGTGAAAGCCGAATTGGTCGCGTCACGACGGGGTGTCGGTGGGGGCTTCGTACTGAATCGGTCGGCCGACGAGATTTCGGTTTTAGATGTCGTGAATTCGGTAGATCCGATCGAGCGATTCGACGACTGCCCGCTCAAGTTGGCAGGACATCGCAGGAGGAGGTGTAGCATGCACGCGCAGATGAACGCGGCCATCGCGGAAGTGGAGAAGGTTTTGAGTGCTTCGACCATTCAGATGCTTATCAACGACAAGACTCGCCCCAAGCCAATGATTGCCAGCAAAAAGTAGTTGCGGCACCATTGCGGCCTATTGAGGATTGTTTTGTCCTTAATTTGTCTGTTCGGTCAGATTGGTGGTTAGTTGTTGTTGAGGGAATCGGTCAAGAAACAAGAAGCGTCATCACCATCTCGAAAGGAACAACCATGAAAACGGTGGCCCAACTGACCGATATTGAAAACGAGGCTGATGTTCGTTTATTCGTCGATGCGTTCTACGCCAAGGTTCGAAGCGACGCTATTTTGGGAATCATTTTTGACACGATGGCGAGAGTCGATTGGGACGATCACTTACCGATCATGTATCAGTTTTGGCAGACGATTTTGTTGCATCAGGAAGGCTATCGTGGAAATCCCATCGAGGCTCATGTGCAGTTAGATGCCGCGATGCGATTCGAATATGGAGTTGGATTGGCTGCAGAGGACTTTGATCGTTGGCTGTATCTGTTTGAGGAGACGGTCGACCAAATGTTCGCAGGATCGCGTGCGGAGATGGCGAAACGCGGGGCCACTCGCATGGGCCGGCACATTCAAAAAGCGTTGTTGATTTGAGGGGGAGCAGATGAAGGACCAAGCAGAACTCACGCGTGCCATGTGTTTACTTGTGGAAGCCCGTCGTGTGGCGATTTTGGCTTCCTGCCTCTTGGTTGGTGTTTGCAGTAGGGCCAGTGCTCAATCGGAATTCGACAAGGAGCCTATCAACTACAAAAGTTCGGAGCCAACGGATCCAGTCAGTCGGTTGGCAGAATCCATTGAAAAGGGCGAGTCAGCAATGGACTGGGACGACCAGCATGGCTGGTTAGCGTCGATTCTCAAGCAACTGAATGTGCCCACGTCATCGCAAACACTCGTGTTTTCGAAAACCAGCATGCAGTTTCGACGTATCAGTCCGCGACGCCCGCGAGCGGTGTACTTCAATGATGACGTATACGTTGGCTGGGTGAACGGAGGCGAAGTCTTAGAGTTGGGCGCTGTAGATCCAAAACTTGGTGCTGTGTTCTATACGGTTGATCAGAAGTCAGCGGCAAAGCCGACGTTCCGTCGCGACAATGGCGAGTGCATGGCATGTCACGCTAATGGACGCACGCAGAAGGTGCCCGGGTTTCTAGTGCGATCGGTTTATCCCAAAGCCAGCGGCCAACCTGATTTCCGTCTTGGGACGCTGTCCACGGATCACTCAACCGCTTTCAAGGATCGTTTTGGTGGCTGGTACGTCACAGGGT
>CAYQMZ010000753.1:2454-4113 GCA_964418725.1 uncultured Pirellulaceae bacterium | reverse complement strand
CTCCACGAATGCGTTCAACTCTTCGGCGAAGTCCAAAGCCGTGCTGTAGCGTTCGGAGCGTCTTCGAGCCAACGCGCGAAGGCAAATCCGATCAAGCTCTCGTGGAATCGAGTCATCGATCTGGCGAGGAGGCCGAACTTCGACATGTTTCACAAGCTCAAGTAGTTCCGTCGTGTTCGTCGCTCGGTGCGGCCGCTTTCCTGTCAGCATTTCATAGAGCACGACGCCGAGGCTATAGATATCGCTGCGAGGGTCGACTCGATGACCTTCGCCGCGAGCTTGCTCGGGACTCATGTAGGCTGGCGTTCCAACCAGTGTGGTTCCGCTAGTGACTTCCTCGTCGCGTAAGGCTAGGCCGAAATCGATAATGTGCGGTTGCCCATCAGCATCCATCAGCACGTTACCGGGCTTAATGTCGCGGTGAACTAGTCCGTTGCGGTGCGCTTGGTGAAGCGATTTGGCAAGTGTTGCCGTCAGCGAGGCGGCCACGGTGTCGGACAATGATTGTTCACGCATGAAGCGGCGTAGGTCGCCACCACGAATATACTTGGATACGACGTAGCACTCACCCGTTTCAAGTTTGCCAACGTCATAGACGGGAACAATGCCGGGGTCGTCCAGTGCGGCAACGACGCGGGCTTCACGGAGGAAGGAGTCCGCTCCGCCGGCGAGTTCGAGTCGTTCCTGCGACGGAAGCTTGATGGCGACTTCGCGTTCTAGTTCCGAATCATTGGCTAGATAGACGACTCCGAAAGATCCTTTGCCAAGTTGACGAATCACGTCGTATCGACCGATACGTGTTCTCATTGCGCGAGTTGGTGCGCTGGGGCTTGGTTGAGAACGGACGGTGGATCGGCTGTGAGTACTCTGACTAGCACTTTCGAGTGCGCCTAGACGCTCACGAACTTTCGCTGACAAATTGGGGAATTGACTTAGAAACGCGGAGATATCAACGTCTCCATCTCGTTCTTCAAGGTAGCCTATTTCCTCATCGAGAAGTTCAATCTTCAGTTCGTCATCGTCGTCCAATCCTTCCAGGTATTGCAGGTACTCGGAAACAGGCAGAGGATCGCCAAGCTTCCAGCGTCGATGCTGATCTAGCATCAATACGCGGAGCCGTTCTTCGGACGTAATGCTCTTCCATTCGACGAAGAACGCCGCGAGGTCTGGCGTGCCGTCTGGCTGTTCCCAGAGGCGTCGAAAACTGTCTACGGCTTGCCCTGTTGGCATGGTATTCTCTCAGCTTGCACCACGAACAAGAACGGACATACTAACCGCCCCGATGGATCGGAGACGTAGCCAGTTCCAAAATCTATGGTGACCTGGAATGCAATTCAACATGTCAAAGCATGTTGGAGCGTCTGCGACACCGTTTCGCTGGAATTGTTGGTTCTGAATTGGAGAAGGTAGCAGGACCGCAATGGTTGAAGTCTTCCAGTCCAGCCAAATAGTTACGGGTTCGATATGCGTTCTAACGGAGGACGGCCACGATTTGGCTCAGTGAGTGACGCTCAGCCAGTTGCATCGCCGTACCATACCGATACTCAATCCGCGGATCGATCCCGGCCCGAAGCAGCAACTGAACAATCTCGGCCTTGGTGTTTTCAGTCACGTCCTTATTCCAATGATCTGGTTCGATCGTCCAGTGAAGTGCCGTCG
>CAYQMZ010000753.1:0-2444 GCA_964418725.1 uncultured Pirellulaceae bacterium | reverse complement strand
CGGTATGCGTTTGGTAGTGTACGTCTGCATCCGCTTTAAGCAGGCGTTTCACGATTTCCGGATAGCCAGAGCGGCAGGCAGCCTGCAACGCTGATCGGTTGCCAGCCATCGTGCGATTCACTTTGGCACCATGCTTCAGCAGCAAGTCCACCATTTCAAGATTGCCATGGTCGGCTGCTGTGATCAGAGCAGTGCTACCGCGATTCAGGTCCGGGCTGCCGTGGTAGCCGTTCACGTCAGCCCCTTTGGCAATGAGTCTGCTGGCAAAGGCAATACGGCCATGCTTTGCGCACAGGCACAGCGGTGTATCGTATCGCTCACATGCATTTGGATCAGCGTCTTGTTCCAACGCGTATGCAAAGTACTGTTCGTCGCCGTTTGCAATGGACGCTCGGAGCAGTCTGCCCAAATATGTGGTCCGCTGCTTGCTTTGCAAAAAGACGTCGATCAATTGTCGGTTTTGGGTTTCCAGGACGTCACGGAAGGCTCTTGCATTTACGTCTGCTCCAGAGCCGCGTGGGGGATCTAGCAGGAGCTTCGTGATATCGACCAGCTCGTGATTGATCGCGTAGCCCATTAACGTGCGCCCCTCCAACTCGGCGACGGTTCCTTTCAATTGAGTGCCGTCCGCCAAACAATCTCGGACTTGCGAGGCATTGCCCGCCTTGATTGCGGCGATCAGTGCGGCGCGCCGCTGTTGTAACTGGGCGCGTTTCGTTTCTGGCGAAACTTGTAGACTCGCAATCGCGGTGGCTCCTACTAAGACTACGACAGCCGTCAGCGGATACGCAACCATCTTGTTGAACGGTCGCTCCGCGGATTGTCGAAAGAACAGCGAGAGGCAAATCATGCCAGCCAAGTAGATTACCACCACGCCGGCGATGCCGCCGAAGATGTGGGCGTCAAAATAGAATCGATCAGGACTGGCTGTCGGTACCGCGTAGTCATAGTCTCGAAGGATGATGTCCTTGACTGCCATGTAAGCCACAACGGCGGCGGCGGTCCACCACAGTCGACGATCCAGCGGTAACCAACGCAAGAGACAGAACGCCATGAGTGGTACGCCCATGGCCAATTGAATGATTCCACCAACGAACGCACCAAAGGCGAGAATGATCATTGCAAGCATGGTTTGTAATTCCTGTTGGCTCGTGCACGTTTCGTGCGGGATGAACTAGCATCGGTTCAAGGGGGATCGAATCGTGGTGCCCGTTAGAAGATGTCGCCGAAGGAAAACGCTTCTTCCCGTTCCTTACGACCGAATTGAAAGGTTGCGAAGACACGACCGATATCCGCGTCGATCTTTTTGACCGTTACAGGCTTGAAGCTTCCAAAGACTGCTGCTTGAGCCGCTGCATTGGGCTGCAACTCTGGTGTGATGGGAACTGGCTTGGCTTTGCTTCTCGGATAACACTTCAGTTTGCCGGCGAATTCTCGAACAAGAATCTTGTTGTTGCTGATCGCCAACAGCTGTCCGAACCTTTGCATGCGGCCCGATTCGACGCTCACTGTCGTGCCGATTTGCCAGGGCTTCATCAGAACACAAAACGAATCAGGCCGAAGCTTCTCTTCTCGTTTACCTGCTCCAGAAGGATTGTCGTACTTGATGTCTAGGTAGCGGACGACAGGTTCGGCCTTAGAGCCGCCGACAACGATCGCTCGTTGCATCCCGGAGCCTTTCTGCCACCAAGTGAGCACGATGTCACCCCTCTTGGCTTGTTGTCCTTTGGGTAGTGGGACGATCAACTGATTGGGCAACGTGAAAGTACGTCCAGCCAAGTTCTTGACTGTGGAAAATTGCCCGTTGGATTGAACCAATTTGGCGGCATAGTAGACGAAGGTTGTCTTGTCGGCTCCATCTTTGATCGCTTTTTCATAGAACTGCCGCGATGGACACAAGACGTAATCACCAGCACCCGACGAAGGCTGTTCTACTTGGATGTCGAACAGCGGTTTGTTTTCTTGGGCGTTTCCTAACCCGGTCAAGAGAAGGGCTGCAATGAAGGCCCTAAAGCGTGTAAATCGTACGTTCATGGTTTGCATTTTCGTTCCGTTCAGTACGTGGTGATCGGTCCTAATGGGTAAAGCGGATTCCAAATTACGAATGGCCAAAAAAATTTCGACATTCTCAGAAGAAGCAACGACTCGTGGGAATTCGGGAGTCGTTTCATTTGTCCGTTTGCACTTCGGTGCAGCGGGACGCAAGTTAGTTAGGACGCAAGTGAAGGGTTTAGTCGACTAACGTTGATCGACTCTTGTAGTCCGAGATCCAATCGCGATGCCCGTTGGCTTCCAGAGCGCGAATGGCGGTCTCGATGGCTTGCTTGCGAGCTTTCGCCTCACCAAGAGCCGGTTTCAGGGCTTCGTAGATCTGCTGTTCCGAGTCCAAAGTCGTTGCCAAGTAGGCTTCTTTCGCGACATCGATGCCGGCGGAATTTGCCGAT
>CAYQMZ010000752.1:0-4114 GCA_964418725.1 uncultured Pirellulaceae bacterium | reverse complement strand
GCAACCGAAAATCTAGGACGCGTTCGCGAAGTATTTTGGCGTGGGCCGACCTAACGCCGAAGCACCGTCTCGCGACCCAGCAGCAAAGACGCCGGGGCCTTTCATGCTGGAGTTGGGGCACGAAGATCGGCTTTACAGAAACGATGGAGTCGCTGGGGACATCAGCTTCCGTGACGTGACAGACTCTTGCGGTTTGAAGGATGCTTTTGGGCACGGTTTGTCCGCGTTGGTTTGGGATGCGAATTCTGATGGACTGCCCGATATCTATGTGGCCAATGATTACTCGGATCCCGATGCGTTCTGGATCAATCAGGGCGTTGATCGTAACGGCAAGCTCCGGTTCCGAGACGAGACGGATCGCCGTGTTCCGTATACGGCTTGGTCGTCGATGGGCAGTGACATTGCAGACGTTGATGGCGATGGGCAGTTAGATTTCATGGTCGCGGATATGGCCGCGACAACGCACTTCAAAGCCAAGTCGACGATGGGGGAAATGAGCGGTTGGCGACGCTGGGTCCTTGAAAACGATTGGCCCAGACAAGCAATGCGGAACATGCTCTACATCGATTCCGGAGTCGAGCGTTACAAAGAAGCCGCATTCCTAGCTGGCGTTGGTAGTTCGGATTGGACGTGGTCTGTGAAGTTCGCTGACTTCGATTTGGACGGCCGGAATGACCTGTATCTGACCAACGGCACGGCGCGCGTATTTTCTGATTCGGACATCGCAATCACGCCAAGGATGTTGGTCGGACAAACCGAATGGACGATCTTTCGTGACAAACCACAGAATCGCGAATCCAATGTGGCGTACCAAAATACGGGGCGGGGACCCGGCGATTTCGCGTTTCAAAATGTAGGGCAAGATTGGGGCTTGGCCAAAGAAGGCATGAGCTACGGCGCTGCGACGGGTGACCTGGATAATGACGGAGATCTCGACCTCGTTGTTTGCAACCTCGATGAACCCGTTTCCATCTATCGAAATCGTGCAACGGAGAGCGGATTGCATTGGCTTCGGGTGAAGCTGGAAGGAGACGTGGGAAATCGACAGGGCGTCGGCGCGGTCGTTACGGCGACACTCCGAAACGGCCAGGCGATTGTTCGCCACATGAACCCGCAGACCGGCTTCCTGTCGGTCAATGACTCGATCTTGCATTTCGGGTTGGGAAAAGAAATGAAAGTCCCCAATTTGAGTGTCTTATGGCCAGATGGGACACGCCAAAAGTTGGGCGAACAGGACGCTAATCGTTTGTTGGTGGCAAAGAAAACGACAGCGACGCAGGACACGTTGGCGAGGAACGACGGTGTCACCGACACCGAAGATGGCGACACGTTGTTCACGGAAGCGTCTACTCGTGAGCTTGGACTGCGATTTCGACACAACGAACGGATGTTCGACGATTACCAGCGAGAGTTCCTACTGCCTGGAAAGCTATCGCAACTTGGTCCCGGTATCGCAGTCGCTGACGTGAGCGGAGATGGTTTAGACGACGTGTTCATCGGCGGAGCCTCAGGGCAATCGGGAGCGTTATTCGTTCACCAGGCGGATCACACGTTCGCTCATGTCCCCAACATGCCGTGGACTACGGATGCAGCAAGTGAGGATATGGGGTTGCTGTTCTTCGACGCGGATCGGGACGGGGATTTGGATCTCTACGTGGCGCACGGTAGCAACGAGTGGGACGCCGGAGACGCCCGTTACGCGGATCGGCTTTATCTGAATCGAACAACGGGCGGAACGATTCAATACGAAAGCTGCGGGGATGATGCGCTGCCTGACGTTTGTCGCTCCAGTTCTTGCGTCGTTGGTGCTGACTTTGATCGCGACGGTGACGTAGATCTGTTTGTGGGGGCTCGGTCCGTTCCAGGGCAATATCCCAAGACGCCTAGTTCGGTCCTGTTGCGTAACGACAGTACGCGCGAGGGAGAGGTGAAGTTTACGGACGTCACCGAGTCGATTGCGACCGGGCTGCAGTCATGTGGTTTGGTGACCGGCGCACTTTGGTCGGACGTGGATGCGGACGGCTGGTTGGACCTTCTGGTGACAACCGAATGGGGGCCAGTTCGCCTCTTCTTAAACCGCGAGGGCAATTTGCAGGACGTCACAAAGTCACTTGAATTCGCCGAGCACACGGGCTGGTGGAACTCGATCGTTGGGGCGGACATTGATGCTGACGGAGACATCGACTACGTGACAATGAACGTTGGGCTGAACACGAAGTACGGACGTGCCTCAGTGAAGATGCCTGCGATTCTGTATCGCGGTGATATGGACGGCAACGGTACGATCGACCTCGTCGAGGCCAAGTCGGCGGCCGAAGGTGAACTGCCTGTCCGTGGCCGTTCGTGTAGCTGTAATGCCATGCCGTTGCTGCGGCAGAAATTTCCAACGTTTAAGCAATTCGCATTGTCGTCGCTGAAGGGTATCTACACCGACCGTGACCTAGAGAACGCCCAACGCGTGGCGGCAACTGAGTTTCAAAGCGGAGTTTGGATTAACAACTCCTCGGTTGGAAAGCCTGCGTTTCAGTGGAAACCGTTGCCAACGGATGCTCAGCTTTCGCCGGGATTTGGTGTTGTTGCGACATACACCGATGCCGATCGGCAGACGCATCTAGTCGCGGCGCAGAATCTTTTTTCGCGTGAACCTGAAACCGGATTGTGGCGTGGCGGGCTTGGGCATGTTTCGCGCGTATTAGCCGACGGTCAGTTTACCAGTGTGGCAACGGATCGATCTGGCTTCGTGCTCGACGGTGACGGAAAGGGATTAGCGTTAGCGGATCTAAATGGCGACGGTCGCCCCGATCTGTTAGCCGCGCAGAACGACAGCTACATGAAAGTCTTCCTTTCGAATGCGGACACCGACATGTTGGCAGTTCAGCTTCAAGGTCTAGCTGGAAATCCTCAGGCGATCGGGGCCAAGCTGTCGTTGAACAGGGATGGAAAGGCGATCGCGTTCGCCGAGATTGCAGGCGGTTCGGGATACCTTTCACAGTCGACCTCGACGGTGTTCTTCGCTCGCCCCAAGTCATCGGCAGGGGAGTTGAGCATTCAAGTTGCTTGGCCGGATGGGCGTCAGTCAGACTCTCGGATTGATATTGCCGCGGCCAACAGCGGTGCGCTCGTGATTCGGCAGCCAGAAGCGAATTAGGTTGCTAGAACTTTGACTCATCGCGAGCTGCCAATTGCCTAGGCGGCATTCGGTCACTCAGTAGCTCATTCGTGCCGATAGGTTGGCGAAGACATCGAATTCGCATCATCTGCGCTTTCGCGATCAGAAACGACGTAAGTAGACGCCAGCATATCGTGCAGACACTGTCGTCGTTCACCAAGAACCATCAACCCGTCCACGATCGTCAAGAGAGCCACACCCGGTCCGCAAATGCAGGAAAATGGCAAGCAAATAAGACCGAACAGCCAGATGCGCAGTACGACGCCATGAAGAAAGCCCGGTGCCGCGCCAGATTGCGTGACGATGCGAGTTTTCATGATGATCTTACCGACCGATTGTGCTCTTGTTGTGATCAGCGTCCACTGCGTTCCTACGTTGGCCAGCCCACCGAGGAGCAGCAACAACGCTGCGATCTGTTCCATCAGCTGACTACCGGAACTGTCCGCAATCGCAGCAATCGCGACACCAGGAATTACGCATACAAGACCGAAGAGATAGTCGATGACAACTCCAAGGAAGCGATCCCCGACCGGAGCCAGATTAAATTGCTGCGTAACGTCAGCGGTGGCGTATTGAGCTGTTGCCCCATATGGATTCAGTGGCGGCTCTCGATACGGATTCGAACTCGATATCGGGGCGGCTCCTGGCGTGGGAGGGGGAGGGCTGAAGCTCGATGGAGCCACGCCAGCAACAGGTGGAGTAGGCGGAGTGTTTGCGAACGGAGGACCGGCCGGCTCGGAAATCTGTGGGCCCGGTGGTGGCTCGCTGTCCGGAGGTGAACTGGCTGCAGCGGCGGGAGGCGAAGCTTGGGCTGGATCACTGCTTGGTGGCGTGGGAGGGGTTACCGGCCGAAGCTGGTCGAAGCTTGGATTCAGGAACGGACTGGCTGTACTCGACGCACTTCTGTTGCCGGAGGCTTTCTGCTCGGCGGTGTTGCTATCGTCT
>CAYQMZ010000751.1:0-4116 GCA_964418725.1 uncultured Pirellulaceae bacterium | reverse complement strand
GGGCATCATTGTCGATTCAGTCAGGGCCATTTTGTTGCCTCGGGGTTGGATTGAGTTCGTGCCGCAGGTTGTCCGTAGACTCACGCGATTCCGCGACTCTTGCTATCAGACTCCTGATTTCGAATGTTAACGAATGCTCACTGATGCGACGACTGGTGATGGGCGTTTTGCACCTACATGGGGCGACGATGGCTTGTTCGGGGTATGCCTTGCTCGCGTGTAGACGGTTTGTTTTTCACGGGTTCGGACGATGGCAGTGCGTTGATGCTCGTTATCCCAATGTTGAAACCACTTCACATGGAAACCCCGCCGCGTATTGAGTTTGGCATAGCATTCGCAAAGTTTCGGCTGGCAGCACCCGTTGCAACTATGGTGTTGCCTGTTGACGTTCGGTACAGCAACTAGGCGGTGCGATCCGGACGAAATCGTCACCTGATCAATTGATAATCCATCGCATTCGTCTTCTTGCTATGCACCGTCTGCCTCACTTGCGCGCATCCGCCTTCCGATTCGTCTTGTTTCTTTTCTTGCTGGCCGGCCACGATTTGGTGGCTCAAGTTACTACGGTCTCCTTTTCGGATTCGTCAGCGGTCAATGAAAAACGTGGTGTCGCTGACCTGCACCGCGGCATAGAAGCCCAAACCAAAGATCAAGCCGGAGAAGAACCGGCGTCTAAGCCGAGCCGAATCGTCGCCTCTCAGGTTTTGCTGATTGTGGATCGAAACTGTGAAGCCTGTGATCAGTTATTGGTCGAACTAGAGACTGAGTTCGCGCCAATGCGTTTGGCAGGTTGGCTAATCGGGCGAGGGGCGGGGATGCACGTCCGGATTATCGACAAGGCAGATGCAGTGTCGCTGCTGAAGCTCTCTGACGACGAGGCGGATGCTGTGCGTGTGCCGACCGTGCTGGCCCGCAGCGGTGACGAAGTAGTTCGGTATTTTAAAGACGGCTGTTCCACGCCATTGGATCGTTGGACGTTCGATTGGCTGATTACGGGGCAAGAACGCCGTCCCACACCGCCGCCAATGGCGGAAGTCACTGTGCAATCCAGCGGCAATTATCCGCTTCGTGGCTCACACTGGTCCGTCGAAGGCGACTGGCATCCGGCACGCGAGAAAGTACTGCTGCATTTACGAGGGCCAAATCACTCGCATCAACTGCGCGCGGAATGGAAGTTGGACGTTTGGTCTCGAGAAGAGTTGCGCTCGCTGCACGATAACCTTCACGAGTTGGAACAATTCGGACGGACGAACGTCTACTCGTCGCCAATCAATCTGGCCCCGAATCAAACGACCATTGCAAGCCAATAGGCTTCGTTTGCAATCACTCGCGAGCCACGCAATTGGTCCGTGACTGCAAATCACGCTCAGTTCGCGGGTGAGCTCGCAGCAGGGCAGGGGGAGCTTGAGGTTCGTGCCCACGGTGACTGCGGGAGTGGCTAGGTCAGTTCGGTCGGTTGGGGTGGCGACTTGCTCTCATCGACGCGGCCATTCGGCTTTTTGCTTTTCCCGTTTCCGTTGAGAGCCTTGAGAGTCTCTTCTTCGTCGAGATCGCTGCGAAGTACGAGCAGGCGGACGTTCTGATGCCGATTTAGCTTCATTGCGTCTTCAATGGATAGATGGTCCTGCGTGATGGCCGAGATTTCGCGTTGGAACTGGAATGAATCTGTGGCCTGGTAGTAGCCAACCATCAAGATGGTGCCGAAAAACATCGCCGCCATTCCTGCCGCGCCGATCAGTGCCTTTGACGGGCTTACCGGTTTCTCTTGATAGGTTGGTGATTGCGCGATCGCGATGTTCGAAATCGCACTCTCGCTCAGAGCTTCGTTGATGCGAGCGTCTTCAACACTCTTGGCGTAGTTGATGTAGTTTTCTTCAGATAAAGCCAGCTCGCGTTGCTTTTGTTTGATTTGAATGTCAGCTTCGTTCAGCTTGGCAATCTTGTCGATCAGCTTTTCTTCGTGCCGTAGAACGGAAGTCAACGTTGCCTTGTGTGCTGCTTGATCAGCGTTGGCCTTGGCTAGGTCTAAAGCCAGCGCCTGATGAACGGTATTCAGTGCTTCGCTGATTTCGCTGCGGGACATCGTCGCGGCTTCGGTAAGCTCAGCGACAGCGGCTTCTTCTTGAGCCCGGGCGCGTTTGACGAGCGGGTGGTTCTTGGCGTGCTTTGCCTCGAGTTCCATTCGAGTGACTTGTAGGTCGTAAAGGCTTTTCTGCAGTTCGTCTCGACCTGTATTCGGAACGTTCTTTTCTTCCGACCTGATGTACTGCGGATGCGTGGACAGTAGAGCTGTCAGTTCTTCGACCAGCGCCCTCGCTTTCGAGACTTCCGACTCAGCGGTGATTTTGGCCGTTTGGACATGCAGCATCTCCGCCTCAAGGTTTTGACGCTGTCCATCGATGGAGGCGACGTTGATGTCCTTCATCAGTTGCGTCAGTTCTTCAGCATTCTTCTCGACGAGTTGCTTTAGGCTGGCGCACTGTTGGTCAAAGAATGGAAGGGACCCCGACGTTCGGTGAATGTCGGCGTGCTGGGTTTGGTACTGCTCGATTAGCCGTTGCAGGATCTGCTGTGCGAGATCGGGACTGGTCGAGGCAAAGTGCACTTTGATGACGTTCGAGCGACGTTGAGCTTCCGCATACACGTTTTCAGATATCTCGCGAATCGCTCGCTCTTTGTCGCTGACTGGATCAATTGACCCAATGATCTTGCCGACAGTTCCAAGAACGGCTCCCATGGTATCGCGAACAGCATTCGGGGCTTGTTCTGGCACATCGCCCGTCTCTCCGGCGACGGGAGCATCGCCCAATACAACTGCGGGCGACATCGCGTCAACGACCTCCGTGATCACTCCACGACTGCAGATCACGTCCAGCACGGATTTGACCTCGTCCTCTCGACTGGACTCGGTGATGTGAACCGTTTCACCGGTGCTGGCAGATGGGTCGATCCGTGAATTCTCGCGACCTATTTTCAGCCAGAGCTTCGCCTCGGATCCGTATTGGCGAGGCCAAAATAGAATGGCCAGTACTGCGACGAGCAACACACATGCGTTAAAGCAAACTAACTTGCCCGCGTGTCGCCTGCCTGTTTGGCTGATCTCGCGTAGCGTGAGCAACAGGTTGTCGTTCATGGTTGGTAATCCATCACTTCCTTGGAGGAGTCACTCGTCGTTGATATTTCTGCTGTTGATTTCGCGCGCTTCTCTGTTGAATCTACACACCCGACCAGCATGTTGGAACGAGCGGCTAATCCTCCATTGTAATAGAGCATTCCGATTGCAATACCTGCTTGCACGCCAATTGTGGGGACGGAGGTGAGTTGACAATGAAGTCAACGATTAGGGAAGAGAATCACCCAGAAATGCAAACGTGGCCATACAAAATATGGCCCTAGGCTAACCCCCCGCTAAGACGCCAGACATTGTGTCAAAATATCGGGGCTTCGTCGTCTTTAACGCAGGTGGCTCCAGTTGAGCCCACGCGTCAATAGAAGTTGCTAAACTCTGACGATCCGTTTTCCCACCTAAAAAAGGAAGTCGAAGCATGCTGAGAACAGCCTCAATCCTTGCTCTGGTCCTATCTTTTTCGATTCCATCGCTCGCGGAAGAAGATCCCGGTCGTCCACTGCGGATCATGATTATCACCGCCGGTTGTTGCCACGATTACCCGTTTCAGACGGCGCAGCTAATGAAAGCCGCCCGCGAAAGAGACATGGTGGTGGACTGGACGGTTATCCACCAAGGGGGGACGGGAACGAAGGCGGAGATTGAGCTGTACGAAAATCCCAATTGGGCGAAGGGATATGACGTCGTCATCCACAACGAGTGCTTCGCGAATACGACCGATCCCAGCTACATCCGTAATATCACGAATGTTCATAAGGCGGGCACGAACGCCGTGGTGATCCACTGTGCGATGCACACCTACCGCGATGCAGAGATCAACGATTGGCGAGAATTCTTGGGCGTCACCAGCCGCCGGCACGATCATCAAAGCAACTACACCGTGAACGTTGTGGCCAAAGATCACCCGATCATGAAGGGGTATCCTGACGGACACAAAACGGCGAAGGATGAGCTCTATATCATCGAGAAAACTTGGCCCAACACGACCG
>CAYQMZ010000750.1:0-4119 GCA_964418725.1 uncultured Pirellulaceae bacterium | reverse complement strand
TTAATGGGCAGCTTCCCTGCGGCAAACGGTTTTGTTGTCCTCTCAATTTTGAGCGTATCTCAGGACTGGTGAGATCTGTTCGATTGGGGGTGGGCGACATGTCGCAGTGTGTTACAGTTGGGCTTTCAGCATCGCAATCTTGCCCACAATATTCGCATGAAGTTTCCCAAGCCTTTCTATCGGTGGCGTCCTCACCCCTGGCATGGACTCGACGTCGGCCCAAAGCCGCCTAGCATCGTGCACGCTTTCATCGAAATCTCGCCATTTGACTTGGTGAAATACGAAGTCGACAAGGTCACTGGCTACCTGCGTGTCGACCGTCCGCAAAGAACATCCTCTCAGCCGCCGGCGTTGTATGGCTTCATTCCGCGAACATACTGCGGTCGACGGATCGCGGAGCTGATGCCGAATTGCAAACGCGGCGATGGCGACCCTTTGGATGTTTGCGTCCTCTGCGAACGCCCCATTACAAAATCTGAAGTCATCATTAACGTTCGCGTCATTGGTGGCCTCCCGATGCTGGACGGCGGCGAAGCAGACGACAAAATCCTAGGCGTCATGGAAACGGATGACGTTTGGTCGAACGTAAAGGACATTGCCGACTTGCCGCCAACAATCGTCAGTCGACTACGTCACTACTTCACGACGTACAAGATCTTGCCAGACGATCCAGATTCATACGATGTTTCGATCGACGGCATCTACGGTCGGGAGCACGCGGAAAAGGTCGTGGAAGCAGCGATGCTGGACTACGGCGATGAGTATGGCGATGATTAGAATCGTCACGTCTACGACGCAACGCGGCGGACAACGGCGGGAAGCACACGCACAGAACTTGGTGTGAATTCGGTGGCGACGTTCAGTCTCGCCTGAACATCGCGACCATGCAGTCGGGATCCGTGTCAGCACTCGCGAGACGAACGCTTCCGTCGCACATCAACAGATTCGCTCCATCATGAAACGCGAATACTCCACGACGATTCGTTCGGTTGATCTGCATTCCTGAGTAAATCGTCGCGATCTCGCCCAAATCGTGGTGGTAAAAGCCATGAAAGCCACCGTTTCCTTCGGCCTGATCCGACGGCACGCGGCTTGAGTACGGCCCCAACGGTGAGTTGGCTGGCCTGCCCTCGTAGGTGATGGGAAGACCAGCTACCTCGGCGTACATGAGCGTCTTCGACTCACCCTTCAGCAACTTCTTAAATTGAATCCCGCCCTTGTACCATGCGCCTTGGATGACGTAGCTATCGCCACTACGACTAGGTGAGACGATCAATCGAATCGTCCGACGATAATCCTGTCTTCCCTGAACGGGGTCCGATGGACACTGGCGAAGGGAATCGTGCTTGGCGAGCTGTTCAATCGTCTCCCTCGGCCGCACCGCATCGTTTCGCGCGGAGCCCAATGCGAACAATCCAGCTTGCCGCAGGTTGTTAGCGCATACAACTGTCCTAGCCGCTTCCCTAGCTGCGACAATCGCGGGCATGATCAGCGCCGCAACGATCGCCATAATCGAGAGCGAAACCAACAACTCGACCAACGTTAGAGCTCGACGTCGATTGAGCCTGCAGTTGCCACCATGGTATACGCGCAACTCACTCCCATCCAACCGTTGACGTTGGGCGTGCACGCAACCATTGGCTAAAGCGAGGCGAGAACAGTGCGAACCTGCGGCACCGAGTTTTTCCTCAAGTCTCAGCTCCGACAAAGCCACTGCGTAGAAGAGAAAAGGGGCTCTGCAAGTATCCATCTTCGTTCCTGGCAGAAGTCATGCTCAGTACACCCGCTCCACGACTTACGTGGCGGCTGACTAAGAGTGATTACTAAGCAGCCCCCTCCAGGTTCGCCCAACAAAATCTCCCGCTCCGCAGATACGGACTACGTCCGAGCCAGAGACAATCAGAGAGCCACCTTTCGAGATCGTTGGCCTGCGAAAGAGTAGAGTCTCGAGAAAGAGCAGACTCTCGCGAGGGAGTGACGCAGAAACGTTCTGCAACTCTGATTAGAAACCAACCTTGTCGTGGCCTCGCTTCGCTGTCACTCCACGTTTAACATCAGAGCGAAGCGAGGACTCAGCTAGGCTTCGCTGGTCGGCGTAAAAGAACCCGGTGGCCCTGCAGCAGCGGTCTGTTCTTCGACAAGGCACACAGCACGGGCAACGTGGCGCCATTCGGAAAACAGCACCTGATATGAGGGCCAGCTATTGCCAACACCGCATGAAGAAGCTTTCCGCTCCGGCTTCCACCGAGAGGTGCCGACTGTCACATTCAGTTTCAATCCGCGACAAAGCGTTGCTGGAAAGTGCGACGTGCATCAAACACTTCAGGCCGCACTTCCCCCGAACGTATCGCGACAAGCAAGTACCGCGCACTCCATAAACAAGCCAGCAGAGAATCGCAAAACGCAGCTCTTCCAGCTATGCCCCATGTCCTTGCGAAACCGCCGCCTCAGCAAGCAACTTTTTCTGGTAGCGCGATTGAATCACGTCAACCACAACCAGAATTCCAATTACGAAGTAGAACGTGGCTTTCGCCATCGGCTGAATTTCATGCTTAAAGAGGTGCAGGTGAGCCAAGTGTGCACCTTCGGAAACCAGCAGGATTCCAACCACAAACAGAATGAAAAGCCCCAGGACCTCGTACATACGATTCTTCCGCAGGAAGTCCGAAACTCGATCCGCCATCCAAATCATCAACACGCCGCTGATCACGATCGCAGTCCCCATAATCCAGACATTATGCGTTAAAGCGATCGCACTCAAAATCGAGTCGAATGAAAACACGAGGTTCATGATCATGATCCAAAAGATCGCGGTTCCAGCGCTTCGTGGCTTTGCCGCTTTAACGTCATGACCATGATCGATGTGCAACATGTGCATGATTTCTTTGAACGCGGTGTAGATGATAAAAATGCCGCCCGCAAGAACGACGGCCGAGTGAATATTGAAGGCCGCAGCAAAGAAATTCCCTTGCTCGTTCAGCTGCCAGTTTTCGCGTTCATGCTCGATCGCGTGATCGTTCGCAGGGTGCTTTTCTACGGCCGCAACCTCGTCTCCCATGGACATACCGTACTGAAAGAACGGTTCCTTCATCTTGTCGATCGCCAACAGCAATATGACCAGCAAGGCTAAGCGGAGAAAAATCGCCAACCCAACGCCCCACTTTCGAACAGAGCTTTGCTTCGACTCTTCCACGCGTTTGGACTCTAACGAAATGTAGAGCAGGTTGTCGAAACCCAACACAGCCTGAAGCAAGATGAGCATTGCCAGGGTGAAGATGCCCTGAACCGAAAGAAAGCCAGCAAGCGAGGTATCCATTCGCTTATCCCCAAAGGGCGTCGTGTATTGGTAGTATCAATTGTCGCAAAGTGTACACCAAACCGCATCTTTATTAGAGCCCGAACCGAGAGCCAGCAATTGGCGACAACGCCAGGGAATCCAGCTACGATTCGGGTTGTCTAGCCCCTCACCGGGCATAAACTCTTGGTTCTGCTTCGCGTCTAACCCAAAGGAATCGCTATGACCAAGAAGTCGGATTTTTCGCAGGAAGAATGGACCCTCCTACTCGATGTCCCGCCGGCAATTGGAACGGCGATTATGCATGCTGGCCGTAGCGGGCTTGGCAGCATGAAAGAGGCAATGGCACTCGCCAGCGGAATCCTTGGTGCACGCGAAGGCTACGACGGGAACGAGCTAATTGATTCGCTGGTCAACGCTCGACTCAAGGACGGCGAGAAGTCAGAGATCGAAACGCTCAACAGCCCCTATGTCGGCCAAGAGCCCGATGAAATACTGAAGGACGCAGTCGACAAATGCCGCGAAGTCGTCGCACTGCTCCGCGAGAAGGCCACCGCTCAAGAAACCGACGACTTCATCCATTGGTCCGTCAGTGTGGCTGAACGTGTTGCCAACGCAGCAAAAGAAGGTGGCTTCCTAGGCATTGGTGGAGAACGCGTTAGCGAGGAAGAGGCAAGAGCGATCGCAGCCGTTCGCAAAGCCTTAGAAGCCTGAAGCCCTCACTTGGCTCGTAAAAAAAGGCCCGCAACTGCGGGCCACGCACTTCTGTTCGAGTTGCTTGCTCTAAAGCACCGCTAGATACTGCGACGCCTGGTGGCTAACGC
>CAYQMZ010000749.1:0-4131 GCA_964418725.1 uncultured Pirellulaceae bacterium | reverse complement strand
GGCGAAAGGGACTCGCAACGCCGCATGGCTGGCTGAAGGTTGGACTTGGAAATCTGATTATCGTCGGAGCCGTACTGCTTATCGCACTTCCACTTGCGGCAGCAAAATTTCTGCCCGGCAGCGAATGGGTGGGACTGCTTGGCGTGATTCCGTTGGTCGGCGGTGTCATCACATGGTTGATGCTTGCGAAGCGAAAAAATGTGTCGGCAGTCACTGCACTAGCTTGCGCCTCGGTCGCCTTCTTGGCATTCCTGATGTGCTTTTTGCCGGCCGAGATTGGGCGGCATCGCAAGTATGACGAACTGTTTCGCATCACGGCGAAGCACCAGGGCCCCATTGCGACCTGGGGAAGCTTAGAGCCCAGTTGGATCTTCTACGGCGGTAAACCGCTACTCGAATTTGAGTCCACCGAGCGTGAGCAGTTCATCGAATTCCTAAACGGTCATCCGAATGCCCTTGTCATTACGACGCCGGAGCCGTTGGAGCAGCTCAAAACAGCTCTGCCATCATCCGGTGTGTCGAGTACCGATGGTGAAAGCATCCAGATCGTCCACCAAACCGAGTACTTTCTTCGAGATCGACCGCTGATGGTAGTTCGAGCGAATATTCGCCAGACTTCCGACTCAAACATTGCGGCCAAACCGAGATCGGAAGAGCGCAAGTAGCTTGGCCGTATTGACGGACGGCAGGCCATCGCAAGACTTAGTAGCGTCGGATGTGTCCACGTCTCTGGACATCGCTCAAAATGTCCGATCTAACACGCTCACCGTCGGTACTGAGAAGGATCGCATGATGCCAGCTAGGTGCCCGATTCACGAAGTTGCTTATCGCACAATTCAGCGAAACCTGACGACGTATGTCTCGTTCTGCCTTGCTCTGATTGCCTTCGCCTCCATCAGCAACAACGCGATGGCTCAGAAGGTCCGCGTCGAGGCGGTCACGGGGCTTCCCTTCGGTGTTGGCCGAGTCGTCGTGCCGTTCAACGGAAGAGCCGACCTGGAGACGTTGGAAACTCGACTGATGTCGATCAGCGAAGCATCGGGTCGGGTGCACTACCCGGCCCTTCGATATACGCAACCGCTGGGAATGGTGCGCGACCTGCTGGGCATGCCCGAGCAAAAGACGCCCAGTGAGTTACACATTCACTTTCTGTTTACCGGATCAGAACCGCTCGACCTTAAACTCAATATCCCGGAACACAAGTACGTAACGGTTCATCCCAAAGCCCGCCGCTTCGCCTACAACCGCTTACTTCGACTTTGGTGGCAGCGTTACAACGCGGCTGCTCGAAAACAGAGAAACGAAGGTGACTATTCGCCAATCATCGAAACCTACCTGACCAGCATGCTGTCTCGCAGGTTAGGCCTTGAGGACAAGACGCTGACGTTACAAAACAACGGCGAGTCGTTGGCGATGCTCTTGGGCACAGAAAAAATCCGCTTGGCGATGCTGCAAGAGTCGACCCACGGTCGGCACAATCGACTCGCACCACTGTCGCGGCAGATGCCGGAAGCGATCAAGTGGCCCGATTTCGCATTTCCCGATTCCTTGACTGCAGGACAGCAGAAGAAGCTCGCGGATGGCGTCGAGCCCATGGCGAACCACGTCCCTCAAGAGTGCTTCTACATTCGGTTCGCGCAGTTCCCGAACTACTTATGGTTACGTCGTCTGCTGGAGGAGTATGGTGGCGACCTGAGTCGCATGGTTCTGCTTCGCGGTACGGACTCGCCAGTAAACAAACGCGTCGAGGACCAACTGGGACTACGAGAATCGTCCCTATCTTCGCTGCTCGGGCCGCAGGTAATTTCTGACGTCGCCATGATCGGACGCGACACCTACATGCGGGAAGGAGCGGCAATCGGAATCCTGTTCGAAGCCAAAAACAACCTCATCCGCAGCGACCTGATGGGGCAACGGCAAAAGCGCGTCGACGCCATGAAAGAACTCGGTGCGTCGATGAAGGAGATCGAATTAGGTGGTCAAAAGGTTTCCGTCGCGAGTACGCCCGACAATCGGTTGCGGTCTTTCTATGCCCAAAGCGGAAAATACCACCTGGTCACCAACTGCCAAGAGATCGCTCGTCGATTCCTCGAATGCCGAGAGACGGAGACGGCATTGGGCGATACAGACGAATTTCGATACGCCCGCAACGTCATCCCGACGGGTGAAGACAACACGGTTTTCGTTTATCTGTCGCGCAAATTCTTCCAAGGTCTCCTCAGCCCCCAGTACCAAATCGAGCTGCCTCGCCGATTGCGTTCGGTAACCGACTCGGAGTTGATGGAATTGGCCACGCTCGCTGCGGTCAGCGAAGGACATGGTCGTCAACCGATCACGATGGATCGACTCGTAGAACTTGGCTTTCTTCCCAATGCCATCAATCGCCGCAGTGACGGAAGCACAACAAAGATCGTCAACAGCCGAACGCTGGATTCTATTCGCGGACGTCGAGGCTCGTTCTTGCCGATTCCCGATACACCTATCGACGCGATTTCAGAACAAGAGTGGATTCAGTTCGAACGCACGCGAACCTTCCATCAGCGACACTGGAGTACGCTGGATCCCGTGCTCATTGGGCTCCGCCGAACGGCCATTGATGACGAGACCGAACGTGTGGAAATCCAAGCCCGAATGCTGCCGATCAATAACGAGAAGTACGGCACTTACACACAGATCTTTGGCCCGCCGAACACACAACGCATTCGACCGCCGGAAGATGACATTGTCTCTGTACAGGCGTACGTGGATGGAACGGACATTGGTTGGAATATCCCGCCGCACCACTTGTACTTCGGGATTCGAGACGCGGCTCCCAAGAAGGAATTCTCAAACCGCCGCTTTTTAAAGTCTCTACAAGTCATGCGAACGGCGCCGGCATATGTGGCCGCCTGGCCGAAGCCCGGCTTTTTAGAAAGTCTCGGCCTTGTCGGCAGACAGACTCCAGACGGTTACAGCAAAATGCTGCTGGGACTTTACCGGCTGGACGCTCTAAACGGATTTAGTCTGCTGTCGTTTGACAAACAGATTCTGGGAGAAGTCGCTCCCGTCCTGGACGTTGAAGAAACCGACGAGAATGCTCAACTGCGAATCGTAGTTGGCGACATTATGAATTCGAAGTTTGGTCAGTGGGCGAACGACCTGGATTATCAACGAGCTTGGGAAACGTCCGTCGGTAACGTTCGCCTGCTCCACGTGATGACACAGCAGCTACACGTGCCAATGGCGAAAGCCAAAGAGGCAATTGAACGAGCACTCGATACGCACCTGCTCTGCCCGCTGGGTGGCGAGTACCAGCTCTACCAAAATCCGGACGGCACCGAACGTTGGGCCAGTTCCGCCTGGGTGGATGGGAAGGAAGCTCATCGAGACGAATACGTTTCTCCGCTCATGCATTGGCTGCGTGGGATGGAAGCTTCGGTTTCGGTGAATGAGAACCGTATCGTTGCCGAAGGTTTCTTGAAGATTAAACGTGAAAAACAGGCGGAGAAAGGCGGCATCAAGCTGCCGATTTTCAATCTGTTTGGCGGATCAGCGTCGACGAAGAAAGCCACTCCAACTGCCCCCGTCGGAGACCAACGTTCTCGCGAGGAAGTACAACGGAATACTGCGAACGACAACGACCAAGGGACGAAGTCGGCCACAGAATCAGCGGCGAAAGCTGAAGCCACGAACGGTGCTGACGATGAGAAGGATTCAAGCAAGACCAGCGACGCATCCGAGAGCAAACCAACTTCCGCGCTCGGTTCGATCCTACGCGGCTTTGGGCTGACCGGTGGCTCGAAAGAGACCAAGAAGTCCGAGAGTCCCGACGACTCACCCCAGTCCCAGTCCAAAACTGAGCCAGACGCCAAGACCGACAACGGAACAGGCGATGCCTCCGATCAGAATACAAACGACACCTCAGCCGAAGATTCGGACGCGGCCGAGGAACTACCACTTCCGCAAATCATTGACGGCAAGGCAGCCTAGCGGGCATTTCAAAACTCATTTAGTCGTAGGGCCGGTTCCCACCGGCCAGAGGGTGAATCCACGCGACGACCGCCGGTAGGAACCTTGTCATTACCCACAAGTTTGACCTTGCATTCAACACTTCACCCTCCCGCGGGAACATCATTCCATTGGAATACGTGT
>CAYQMZ010000748.1:0-4133 GCA_964418725.1 uncultured Pirellulaceae bacterium | reverse complement strand
CGCTTGTTCGTAGTCGCACGCCCAAAGAATTGACGAGATTGTGCTGCGTGTGTGGCGGTTGTGTGGCTGTAGGCTTCGACGCACACATCAGAGACTGGTTGTCCCGCGTCGTTGACGACCTGTCCTTCAACAACGCTTTCGCTGCTTGCTGCTGATGACTCGTCTGCAATCGGTTGCGGTGCTGGCGGGACTTCTGCCTCGCCGGTTATCCCAACGGTTCGGGTATTCGTAGCTTCATCGTTCTTGGATTGTGACAAGATGCTGCGAAATTCGGCGGCCGAAGCTTCTGCCGAATCGATGGAGGTTTGCACTTCCACGTCCGAGGTGGTTGATTGAGGTTCGACCGTCGGTTCGAGCGACGCAGCAATCAAGACGGTGGGAACTGAGAAAAGAAATAGTGATGCCACACGTGCAATGCTCGGCCGTGTTCCCAAGGGACGTTGGGAATCCAGAATTGCGTTGATGCGGTCTTCGACGTTGGTGCGATGGGCCATTGCCATGCCTCCCCATACTAGGTGTTCGTTACGACGGTTGACGGATGTTGCGAAATCCAAGAGATGTCGCGCGTATTGAATGCGTTGACCTGTTTTCGAAATGACGGCGTCGTCACAACTGCGTTCAGCCAGGTCAGCAATCCATCGACGCAGGTACCAAGCGAGTGGGTGATACCAATGGATTGCTTTGTTTACTTCGGCGACGAGTGTCATCAGGTAGTCGCCGCGTTGAATGTGTGTGAGCTCGTGAGTGAGGACGGTATTTAGCTTTTCTTCGCTCCATTGCTGCCAATTCGAAGGCAGCAATATTTGGGGACGCCAAAAGCCTACGGTCAGGGGCACTTGCAGATCTTTGGATTCGAGTACGCTGCCACATCGGTGCAGCATTTCTTCAGCGGGTAAGCCTTGAACTCGACGAAGGACGCGGAGTCGAACTTGACGATAACGCCGAGTAATTCGATGCGTCATCCAGATGCCGGTTGCAATGCGAATCAAGTAGGCGACTACGACAGCCACATAGATCCAAAAGAGCACTGAAAGCACGAGTTGTTTCGTGGGCCATTGGATCCGCGGAGAGTGAGTGGTTTGTTGGGGGATTGCGTCCGTAACAGACGCCGAGACAGGGGGCAGGAGCTTTGATGGTGTAATCGTCTGCCCCGTTGTCGCCGATGCTATCGCTTCATGGAGCGACTGACGGAAGACAGGTGGCGGCGCTGATTCGGCGGAGGCGACGGACGCGGGAAGGTACTTGAGCGGCGCTAGGATCTCGGGTGCCCGAAGGCCCTCGATAGGAACGTTGATGTTGGGGATCAGCGGAACCAAGAACGGCAACGACAGCATGCCCATCAGCACGGCTGACCAAGTGCGGTGTCGCAGTTCGCTGCTGCTAACGCGCAGTGCCGTTAGGAACAACCACGCGACGATCGCCAGCAACAGCGTTTTCAGCGACGCATCACGCAGCAATAGCAACCAACTTTGTTCGAGCCACTCCATGAATTCCCCTTTTCCAATCAAGCTACGAAGAGTTTCGATGCGAGCACTTGCATCACGACTTGGGCTTTGATTTCTTTTCCGCGGCTTCTGCTTTCGCGATCTTGGCAGCCAGCGATTTCAGCTTGTCGGCGGTGACTAATTCGTTGTCCACCATGCCCACAATGAGGTCTTCGACTGAGCCGTTGCAGAAGCGTTCTACGATGGAACGAACGGCGTCTGCGGCGACGCTGTCAGATTCGACGGTGGGCGAGTAAACGTAAGTGCGTCCCGCAACACGATGCTTCGCATAGCCTTTCTCTTCCAGTCGCCGCAGCACGGTCCTGACGGTGGAGTCCTTCATGGGCTGTGCCTTTTCCATCGTCCCGCGAACGTCGTCCGCAGTGACCTCGCCACGCTCCCAAATGATCTTCATCACCCGGTTTTCTAGCGGGCTTAGCGTGTTTTTCTTGCTTTTGGCCATGTTGTCTTCGTCCGTTATGTCACGTAACGCTACAGATTGTAACGTTACGTCTTGAACGGTCAAGTGGCACGTTCACGGATCTTCGCGTTGGGGTTTGGGAATGCATGGTCGATTCTTGGCGACCGGCGCTAGTGAAATATTCCCGCGACGTCATCGAATGTGTGAGCGTGCGATACAAGCGACGGCGATCACGGTTGAGTTGACAACGAACATGGTTGTTCCTGTGCTCGCAGACTCGCTTCGCGACAGCCCGTTTCTGCAACCATGTGAAAGTTGATGACGATGGAATTACGAAGCCGACTTGGATTTGAAACGTTAGAAGCCAAACGCCTGCTAGCCGCAGATCTCTACATTTCCGAATTCGTCGCAATCAACGATACGGGGCTGGTGGATGAGGATGGTGATGATTCTGACTGGATCGAGTTGTACAACGCAGGGCCGGATGACGTTGACTTGTCTGGCTACTTCCTAACAGACAAGTCGGACAACCTTGCGAAGTGGAGGCTGCCACGGGAGACGTTGGCCGCTGGTAATCACGCGTTGATTTACGCTTCGGGAAAAGATCGCAGTGCGGTTGGCGAACCATTTCACGCGAACTTCAAGCTAAGCGGTAGCGGCGAGTATCTGGCACTTACCCAACGCCATCCGAATGACCCCAGTGAGTTACTGATCGTTTCTGAGTTCGCGCCGGACTTTGGAAAGCAGTTCGGCGACATCTCGTTCGGCGTCGGGCAAGACGTAACTGTCGAATCGGTCGTCGAGAATACGGCGACGGCCAAGGTTCTGTATCCCACCGACAATCAATTGGGGGACGCTTGGCTACTGCCGGAATTCGATGACGCTGCATGGGAAGACGGTACGCTGTCGGTTGGCTACCAGCGTACGCAACCGGGGCTGCTCGTTGAGGACGCAAAGGCCGTTGACCGAATCAACAACTTGGTCGAAGCAATCGCTGTATTGGATGGGGAAGGGCAGGCCAGTCGTTCGGTTGCAGTCTCGCCAACGATTAACTTTCGTGATCCTGAAGGTGGCGGAGGTGAAGAAGATATCTTCGATGATGACTCGCCTTTTCCGAACAATACCGACGCAGATGACAACGACTTTGCGATTCGCGCGACGGGAACGATCACGATTCCTGAATCCGGGATCTGGGGCATCGGTGCCATTCATGACGACGGGATCTCGATCAAGATCGACGGCGAAACAGTTCATCAAACAGATGAGTTACGTCCCGGCGGCCTTGGTTTCGGGCTAGTGGATTTGGAAGCCGGGGACTACTCGATTGAAGTGATCTACTTCGAACGAGGTGGACCGGCAGAGTTGGAGTTACTGGCCGGGCAAGAAGGTCCAAGCTTGGTTGGTGATGTGGAAAACGGAGGTTTGGCGATTCGCACCGGATCGACCGTCCGAGGTCTTGCTGAGAATATCGTGACCGATAGCAGCACGATGTATGAAAGTTCAGCCGGTGTATACATTCGAAACCAATTCGAATCGAGTAACGCAGATCTGCCTGAGTCTTTGACGCTACGCGTGCAGTACGACGGCGGTTTCGTGGCGTACCTGAATGGAACGGAGGTGGCACGGCGAAACGTGGGTGACAGTCTGGAGTTCGATTCGCTGTCTGCCTCGCGTCGCGGCGACCACCTGATCACGCGGTCGGAGGCGATCGATATCAGCGAGCACATATCGCTGCTGCAGGATGGCGCGAATGTGTTGGCGATCCATGGCGTGAACGACGCCATCGATAGCGACGAGTTTTTATTGACGGCGAGTTTGGCTGAAATCACCGTTGAAACGACCGACAACTATTACTTCAAGAGTCCCACACCAGGTGCCTTTAATCCAGCTAACGGCGTTGACGGTTTTTTGACGGATGAGATTTCGTTTACCAAGAGCCACGGCTTTTATGACGAAGCCTTCGACGTAGAGATTAACACGCAAACAGACGGCACGACGATCCGCTACACGCTGGACGGCTCGGCACCTACGGCAGAGTCAGGTATTGATTACACGGGGCCGATTCGGATCGAGAGCACTACGACACTGCGTGCGCGTGCGTTCGAGGGAGAGCGGGATCCGTCGTTTACGGAAACTGCGACCTTTGTCTTTCTTGAGGATGTCGTCCAGCAATCCAGCGACGGTACTGCACCGGAGAACTTTCCAAGTTCCAGGAACATCAACGGTCA
>CAYQMZ010000747.1:0-4134 GCA_964418725.1 uncultured Pirellulaceae bacterium | reverse complement strand
CCAATTCTTAGACCTGACAAAGCACTAGATGCGTTCGACAATGATGCCTTCACGAACGTCGTAGGTCATGAAGAGTGCACCGGAACGACCGAACTTCTTCATAACATCCAGAAAAAAGTCCCGTTCGCCGGGCCATGGGTAGCCGTAGACTAAGTCGAAGTCGCTAAGCTCCATCCCCAATCCATCGTACGCGTCTCTCTCATTTAAGATCGTGCGAAAGAACTCGTCTTCAAATTCGGCGGTCCATTCGTACCCGTCCGGCACAAAGCTGCCGTACTCGAATTCCGCGCCCGTCTCGTGCTTCTCTGCGAGTTTCTGTGAGCGTCGCACCAACTTTGGATCAATCTCGATTCCGTATGCCTCGAAACCAAGCAATCCTGCGGTGCTCGTGATTACGCCCAACCCTGATCCAAACTCCAAAAACGTTTCGGCTTGATCTTGCAGCATTTCCAGAGCTTGAAAAACTCGGGTATAGTCTGCCGCAATGAAATCACGAAAGTGAAAGTCGTTTTCGTTGTCGTCCCAGATCTGCTTCGCTTCGTCGAACAGTTCGGACATGCCAGGCATAAGATCGGCGCCGCGTCCACGCTCGATCAACGCGTCGATTTTTGTGATGTCCACCAAACTGCAACTTCCCGGCTACTTGGTACCACGACCAGATGAGCCCGCGGAATCTGCTACGCTCTGACGTTCAGTACGAAACACGCATTCACGCACCAGCGCGCAAAAGCAAGCTCCAGGCGTGTCGCCGGAGCTTGCAATAAGCTAACAGATTCGCTTCAGCAGCGGGACTAGATGCCCAGTTGCTGCTCTGCCTTGTAAGCCTTCATTGCGTCGGCCTCATTCTGCAATTTGAACTCTGGGCCTTGCTGATAAATCTGAATGTCGTCGTACTGGTAGTTCGGACTCGGGAGAGTCTGCCCAGCGACATCTATTTGGCATCCGGTAGAAACAATTGCCCCTACGGCAATCGCACTGGCACCTAAAACTCTCATCCACTGGTTTGCTGAGCACTTCATCGTGGCAACCTGACTTTTGGATTGCTGGTCACTAATTCCTGCCGGCCTACATACGGATGAAGGGAAACTGCTCCCATCGTGGCTGTACGCCAGCATCTTTCATCCAGACCGATAAAATGAACATCGTCCGCACGACCGGCATAGTTGAACAATTTCACCCACTTTGTCGTTTGCGGATCGCTGCAGTTGGTCAACAGACAAGGCAGATCAGGCAACTGGGGCCAATTTCCGCATCGAATCGTCACGCCTGCTGCTACCATGAATGTTGGATCTGCATGGCTGCCGGATCTATAGCATTCGCCAATTAACGAATTCCAGACACTGTCAAATAGCTCTTTGCGACAGGGTCGTTGCACACTGCGACTTCGCCCCGCAATTGGGAGCCCTCAATGGATCGTCGTCCAGCAAGCCTATGTCGGGTCACTCGACCACACCAAACCTTGTCGCTAGCAGGGCTGTTCCTGCTGGTATGGCTTATGGTCTGCAGCTCGCCTGTCTTGGCTCAGCTTGCAACCAGCCGCGTGCCTCGCGACGACTACTACTTCACCAAGCAAGCCTTTTACGAAGGTGACTACCGGAGTGCAATCCGAGGATTCAGTAGCTCCTTGCGTTCTGGCGTGCGAATTGGTCGGATCCGGTGGATCGATTCCGTTTGTTACTACTCGATGATCGGCGAGGTCCATTTCCAACAAGGGAACCTGACGGCGTCCCTGGAAGCACACGAGCAAGCGATTCGCGTCCACCTTCAAAATCCAGGGTGGATGAGTCGGCTGAGCTATCCTCGCATCGGGCCCAGCAATGATCGATTGCAATTCGCTATCGGCTGGGCGCCGCGTCCTAACGCGATGGGAGAGTTCCCCGACGCAATGAATAGCATGGAGGGCACGTTCGATACGCAACGTGCCTTCGAAATTGGCGGTGCTGTAAACCCCGCACATACTCGACGTGTGGATGCCGTCGAAGTCTTTCGTTGCTTGGCTGTTTCCCTGCGGCGACGCGCCGAAATCTTGGGAGCAACCAGTCCGCTCGCGCCTACGAATACTGCGATCACCACCAGTTTCTCCACGATCTCGGTTCCGTCCGGACACTGGGTTTCGTCATGGATCGAAGTCCTTCACGGACTGGCGTTGCTCAGCGACAACGAAGACAAGGCGGCAACCTTGCACCTTGCCAACGGCACAACAGCAGGAGCGGTTGATCATCCGCTGACAGGAATCGCTTTGTTAGAGCACGGGAAAGTCCGTCTGCAACAGGGAGACTATGACGCCGCCAGCGCACTGCTGTTGCAAGCCAGTGTGGCAGCCGCCCGCTTCGAACAGCCGGACATCATCGAAGATGCATTTCGATACTTGACCGACGCGTTCTTGGGGAATGAAGGACGAGGCATTGTGCCGCCAACGGCGCCTGCTATTACCTTCGCCCAGCGATTGCGTTACGCCCGCCTGGTGGCATCATTGCAAATGAACACCGCCGAAGTGTCCGTGTACGGGAACAATCCCTCGTCCGCGGCGGGCTTACTTTCTCAAGCTCGCGTCATCCTTGCTAGGCAGGGCATGTTGGCGTCCAACATCGGAGCTCGACTGGCATACCTAGAAGCGATCACACAGTATCGCGCGGGCAACAGGAGCGCGGCCAGCAAATCGCTGAAGGTCGCCGTTTCCGCGATGTCGCGAACTTCTCCTTGGAATTACCAGCTCGGCATTCTCGAGAGACTGCACGCAACCGGTCGCAAAGCTATTCGTCCCAGTCACGCTGAGATCCTGTATTCCAATTTGCTGCGTGAGCCGACTGACAATGACTGGCGAACGAATCCGCTGGAAACCATGACGATGCAGATTTCGAACCACACCGGCGCCATGGAACGCTGGTTCGAACTGCTGATTGATCGCAAAGAATACGACAGAGCCGTACGGGTCGCCGAACGACTAAGACGTCACCGCTTCTACAGCACTTTGCCTCTCGCCGGCCGAGTGCTTTCCTTGCGTTGGCTTGTTGAAGGTGATCAGACGATGCTGGGCAAGCGCGGCATGCAAGAACAAAACCGCCTTCGCACGAAGTACCCCAAGCTCGCCGAGTGGTCTCGTTCTGCCAAACAAATACAGTTGAAGATCAAACAGGATCCGCTTGTCGCTGCCGATGAGGAACAATTTGCAACGCAAAAGGATCGTATCGGCAAACTGCGTACGATTAGTAACGCCCAAGAGAGTCTCGTTCACGAGATCGCGTTGCGGCGTGAGCCTGTGCGATTGGTGTTTCCGCCGCAGCCTAGCTTGAGTGCTATCAAACGCGGTATGGAAAAGCACCAAGCAATCCTGATGTTCGTGACAACCGACGAAGGCTGGCACGCTTGGTTCATTCGCAAGAACATGGACGAGTACTGGCGAATCCGAAATCCGAAACTCGTCCGCCGTGGTATTTCTAGCTTGCTCAAGGCGATCGGTAACCGTGACAAGAACGCAGAAGTTAGCACGGAGATATTGACCGGCGAAGCTTGGAAGAAACCTGCCGCCGGGTTGTGGAAAGCCATGATTGGCGAATTCCCCAGTCAAGGTTGGGAAGGACTGGAAGAACTGGTCGTAATTCCTGACGGCGTCCTCTGGTACCTGCCCTTCGAACTCTTGCGTGTTCCGGCCGATCAACTTGAAGAGGCGGATGAAGACACAACCCTGATCTCGCAAACGCGCGTGCGGTACGCTCCTGTCGCATCTCTTTCCGTCGGAGACCAACGCGGTCATCGCGCCGAATTGAAGACAACGATCGTGGGCGGTCAACTCTATCCCAAAGAGTCCAGTGTGCACGCTGGTGAAATGCTGGCGAAATTGAAGGAGTCGCAAAAGCAATTGGAAGTGATTGGGAAGAAGAAGCCGTTCGGTGCTTCACGATTCACTGCGGGATCGCTGGAACGGCTGATTGCGTGGAATGACACGAAGGTGGCCTTTAATAGTCCCTACTCGTGGCGGCCGGCTCAATACGATCGCGGCAGCAAAGAGTCTTCTCTGATGGATTGGATTGAGTACCCCTGGGGCGGCCCCGATCAAATCATCGCACCAGGTTATCACACCGCCGCCGAAGGTAACCTTGGCAAAAAAGCCACGGGATACGAAATCTTCGTGAC
>CAYQMZ010000746.1:0-4137 GCA_964418725.1 uncultured Pirellulaceae bacterium | reverse complement strand
TTCTTAGACCGGCGAAGTATCGGAGCTCAACCATTTTGGCGAGTTTTGGATCCTCTATCTCTAGTTTCTTTAACGCTTCGTCTAGATCTAAGAGATCATCAAGCGGCGCTTCGTCAGTAATCGCGTCAGTTTCCGATATAGCGAAGCGAGCCCGATTTCCGCCTTGCTTAACCGACTGTCGCCTGCGGGCGGCGTCAATCAAGATCCGTCGCATGGCTTCGGCTGCGGCTGCAAAGAAATGGGCGCGGCTGTCCCACGCCACGTCCGCGTTGCCTACAAGCCTGAGGTAAGCTTCGTGGACGAGTGCGGTGGGCTGAAGTGTCTGTCCAGGGATTTCTCTTTGCATTCGATGCTTAGCGAGGCGACGCAGTTCCGCGTAAACCAGCGGCAGCAACTCATTCGCCGCCGAGGCATCCCCTGTCTGCATATCGTTCAGGATTCGCGTTATTTCAGCCAAATGTCGGCTTCCCCATGCAAAAGCCTTGTCCTAAGCGTGCGGCGTAGTGCCTACAAACCACGCCAGGCAAAGGCCGGCTACACGATAAACGGGGATGCCGAGTTGCTTTCTACTGCTCCCTAAAATGCGAGAAAGTACGGCGAGGTCCGTGTGACGCTCGCCGTTGGGAGTGTTACGTTTGGTGGATCGAAGCTTTCACTTTGCAATGCAGTAAAGGTGCGTGTTCGATCGAAGGAACAACTTGCCATCGCTGATCGCCGGTGTGCCGCCGAATCCGCTTTCGTCGAAGGTCAGGTCGTTGGTGGCGAGTACTTTGCCTTTGGGCTTCGCTTCCATGACATGCACCGTGCCTGAATTCAGGGTGATGAAAATCTTTCCATTAGCCACGACGGGAGACGCGTAGTCGCCGCCTCCGCCGCCGGGACCGCCACCAAAGCCACCGCGACCTCCGCCCCGTCCACCACCGAAGCCTCGATCACCGCCCGGACCACCAAAGCCTCCGCGGCCTCCGCCGCCGGCGCCACCGAATCCACGGTCACCTCCAGGGCCACCGAATCCGCCGCGATCTCCTCGACCTCCGCCATCGTTGGAGGAACCACCTGGCAGTCGTTTTTGAGTTACTCGTTTGCCTGTCTCTGCGTTGATGACTTCGACGACTGATCCACTGACGGAATACAAATGTCCGTCGACAAGAACTGGCGTCGCGTATCGCGCGCGAACTCGACCTTCCCAGACAGTGTTCGTCTTGGAAATGTCGCCCTTCCCACCGGCTTTCACTGCGAAGCCTTCTTCGCCAGTCGCGTAAACCGTTACGTCGTCTTCTCCGACAACCAAGCTCACCTGCGCGTTGCGCGCATTCACGCCATTTGCGTACCAACTGAGCTTTCCTGTTTCATTGCTAAGGCCCCATATCTCGCCGATGACGGAGATGGCGATTTCCGTTCCTTGCCTCACCAACACCGGGGTCACCCAGCATTCGCCCAACCCCTCGGCTTCAGCCCGATGGACGACTTTCCCGGTCTTCTTGTCGAGCCAGAAAATCGACAGGGATTCGTCGGCGGCGTTCACGATGACGTGCTTGTCGGTCACGATTGGACTGGCAGCCGAGCCAAAACCCTTGAAGCTAGGTTCGGCACCAACGCTTTGGTTCCAAACCTCATTCCCGTCCATGTCGAACGCGAACACCCCCGTCTTTCCAAAGAAGGCGTACACATACGTGCCGTCCGTCGTGGGAGTGTTGCTCGCATAGCCGTGTGACGTCACTCCTGGCGGTCGCCATTCGTCTTCGGGCATTTTGGCCTTGATGGTCTTGGTCCAGCGGATCTTGCCGGTGGCGACGTCAACGCAAACTAGATGTCGCTTCAGATCCTCGATCTCGCCGCCGTCGGCTCCATAACCAGAGTAGCAAGTGACAAATGCGTTGTTACCGGTGACGATGGGACTAGAAATTCCCTTACCCGGCAGCTGCACCCGCCACTTCATATTCTTCTCTTCTCCGAATTCAACCGGGGCATCGGAAACGCTGATTCCTGAGCCATTAGGGCCTCGAAACCTTGTCCAGTCTGCATGGGCGGTTGACGAGACTATGAAGAGGAGTGGTAGCAGTGCGGCAGTAAATGTCCGAGTTGTTCCGGGCGACATGATGAATCACTGGAATTGAGGATAAGGAACCAAAAGCATTGATTGGGCAATGCGAGATTGGGGCCAACAAGCGGACATCAAAAATGGAAATATTTTCGATTCGGCCTCTGTGGCGTTCCTCGGCCGTCGTTTTGTGACGAAGAACACACTTCAAAACGAGTTCTTGAAGATCGTAGATTTTGCAGCATCCCGTGTAGAAGCTTTCCCAGGCGTTCGTTTTGTTCCTTTACATACAGCATTGAAGCTTGAGGCTGTAAGACTGTACCTGAGATAGGTGAACACGGCTTGGGGTGATTTTGCCGTCAGCGACGTCGTCGATTGGGACCCTTTCGACTGCCGTGCTTACGTATGACACGTTTCGCGTCGCTACGTGCTTCGCTGTTGCCGCGTATTTGATGCATGCGCTCGCGTGCTTCGCGATAAGCTGACGCGTGCTGAACGATCGGTTTCGGGTAATCCTTTCCAATTCGACAGCCGACCAGTGATTGCATCGAGATCGGCATTTTGTGAGGTTCTGCGAGGAACTCTGGCGGTACGTTCGCAAGTTCAGGGACAAACTTGCGAATGAACAGCCCCTCGGGATCGTGATCCTTTACTTGCTTAATGGGCGAGTAGATCCGCACGGAATTGATGCCTGTCGTTCCAGCCTGCATCTGGAATTGCGAAAAGTGAATTCCTGGTTCGAAGTCCAGGAAGTGCTTGGCAAGATAAACGGCGGGTTTACGCCAATGCAGCCATAGATGATACGATGCGAATGAGACGAGCATCGCCCGCATGCGAAAGTTGATCCAGCTATGTTGGTGCAAAGCACGCATGCACGCGTCGACCATTGGATAGCCCGTTTGTCCCTCGCACCATGCGTCGAAATAGCTTTGCCGAAACTCGTCTTCGCGCAGTCCATCGTAGACGCGGCTCATGTTTTCGAATTCGATCGCCGGTTCATCTTCTAGCTTCTGCATGAAGTGACAGTGCCAGCTCAACCGAGATCCGAACGCCTTTAATGACATCGGCCAACCGCTCGGAGCTTGCGGTGGCTTCTTTCGGTTCCGCCATTCGTCTTGCTTTTCGCGCAACGCGTGCGTGACATCCCTCATCGATATGCAGCCCCAAGCCAAATACGGACTCAGGCGGCTGCAGGACTTCCATGCTGATACGGGGCTCGACATTTCACCGCTATAGTTCTCTCCGCGTTGGTTGAGAAACGCCTGTAGGATCTCGTGAGCTTTCGATTCGCCGCCGAGTTGCAATTCCGTCTTGTCGGTTGGAACTAACCCCAGATCCGTCGGCCCCTGAATTGAGCCAGTCGGGATATCCGTAGGCGAGTCGATCGATGCTGGTGCGATAGCGAGCGGCCGTCGCATGAATGCATCGCGTCGCTTCGACCAACCGTCGCGGTCTCGAAGTCGCCGCACGACACCACTTTGTGGGATCTCGTGCCATGGAATGCCGCGGTCTGTTGCCCATTTGGCGACGCGCTTGTCGCGGTCGAATGTAATTCTGTTGCCGGTTTCTTCGTGACTCCAAAGTGCATCAATGCCGAAATCTTGATGGAGTGCATCAAGGACTACTGGCATTGAACCGACACGCAGCGTCAACGCTCCGCCGACTTGTTTTAAAGCGGCACTTAGTTCGGACAACGACTGGTTGATGAAATCGAGATGAGATGCATCAAATTCGTCTGAGTTGATCAGCTCGGGCTCGTAGACGTAGAGACACAGACATCTGCCCTGCTGCACAGCCTTGGACAACGGTGCGTGGTCGCGGATTCGTAGGTCACGCTTGAACCAAACAACTTCCATCGATTCGTCTCTTGTTCGACCGTCTACGAATTGTTGTTGCTTTGAACCAGTCCCATGATCCGCCCCGCCGCAGCCGAACCGCTCAAGAACGCCCCTTCCACTCTCGGTCCGCCGCACCAATCACCGCATGCGACGACTTTGTGTTCACGGTCAAACAAGCACGCGTTCGGCAATGGTGCGGCCGGAATCGCGTAACGCCATCGGTGTGCAATGGTGTGAGTTGCAGTGACGGCGTTGAGC
>CAYQMZ010000745.1:3814-4137 GCA_964418725.1 uncultured Pirellulaceae bacterium | reverse complement strand
ATCCTCGGGCGAGCCACGCCCTGGTACGCTGAAAAGAAATCTATTCCTGCCGCGAAAAACTGAGGTGCTGCAGCATTTCAGGGTTCTTGTCTGGAAAGTCAGTACGTAGGTGCGTGCCCCGTGATTCTTCGCGCCGAAGTGCCGATTCGACCATGATTCGCGAAACCAGCAGCATATTCTGCAGCTCCCAGCCACTGGGCTCACTGAATTGCTGGGGCAGCACGTAGCGACACCAATCGTCAATCGAGCGCGCTGCCTGCTGCAGTTCGTCCGCCGTTCGCCGCACGCCACCGGAACGCCACATCAGGCTCTTCAGCGAATTC
>CAYQMZ010000745.1:0-3804 GCA_964418725.1 uncultured Pirellulaceae bacterium | reverse complement strand
CCCCCGGCCTGCGTGGGCTCCGTAGACTAACCCTTCCAGTAGGCTGTTCGACGCCAGGCGATTCGCACCGTGCAGGCCGCTAGAAGTTACTTCGCCCGCAGCCCAAAGTCCGGGCAACGTGGTGCGTCCCTCCATGTCCACAGACACACCGCCAATCATGTAGTGAGCTCCAGGTCGGACAGGAATTCGATCACTGGTGATATCGATTCCAAACTTTGCACAAGATTTGGCGATGCCGGGGAAGCGGTTCCTGACATGGTCCGCATCCAAATGACTGAGGTCCAGGAATACGTTGGGCGACCGTGTGATCTCCATCTGAGACACAATCGATTGAGAGACCACGTCGCGTGGTGCGAGCTCGGCTCGCTCGTCGTAGTCCGGCATGAATCGATGGCCGTTGGCATCCACCAGGTAGGCGCCTTCGCCTCGCATCGCTTCCGTGATCAGGCTGCGACTGCTGCCCGCGATGTATAGAACCGTTGGATGAAACTGCATGAACTCCATGTCACGCAATTCTGCACCGGCTCGATACGCGACCGCATGACCATCGGCGGTTGCCACGGGCGGGTTCGTTGTTTCACGGAAGATCTGTCCTGCACCGCCGGTGCAGAGAATGAACTCTTTCGCCCACAGAATCATTTTTCCATGGTGCTTGTTCCAAATCAGTCCGCCACGGCACTTGCCTTCGTGGACGATCAAGTCCAGCAAGTATGCTTTCTGCCAAACCTGGATGTTGGGAAACCGAGCCGTCCAGTCGACGACTGCCCGCATGATTTCTTTTCCGGTTGAGTCCCCCAACGCGTGAACGATTCGACGATGGCTGTGTCCGCCTTCTTTGCCCAGCAGGAGTTCGTCGGAATCGTCTGCCTTGTCGAAGTTGGTACCCCAATCAATCAGCTCACCAATTCGATCAGGGGCCTCGCGAACAACCATTTCCACGACGTCTCGGTTGCACAGGTCTCCACCGGCAATCAACGTGTCGCTGATGTGATGTTCGAAATCATCTTTCGGATCTAGAACTCCGGCGATTCCGCCTTGCGCATAGGTACTGTTCGACTGCTTCAGCACGTCCTTAGTCACAACAACCGCAGAGAGCGACGGATCGATTTCAATCGCGGCGCGCAGGCCTGCGAGTCCACCACCGACAATTACGATGTCGGTAAAGTAGTGCGGAACACGTTTAGGATGGAAGGGAACAACGTAACGCGGAGTTTTAAGCTGCATCGGTTGGCTCGGGAGATCTAATTGCCACGAGCCACATTGTAGGCAGTTCTCGCCACACGCGCAGAAGCTTCGGAAAAGTATTCCGGTTTCGTTTCAACGGGCAATCAAAGCCCGATCAACGTCCCCAGGTTCGCGATGCACAGCTAGTGCGGCGTTGCATGGTCGCCCCTACCAGACGACTCGGCGGCAGCAGGCTTGGCCGGCGCGTGCCCGTGCGGAGTGTTCCTGGCAACCAGAATGATGCCGATAAAGACAAGAGCCATGCCAGCCCAGAGAGCAGGGCTGACCGTCACGTGGCCTCGAAGCTTATACAGACTAACAACCGCCGTCCAAGATACTGCTCCACCAAAGACGATCGGCATAACCAATAGAGCGTTGCCGCGACTTAGCATCATGGCAAACGTCAGGCAAAGAGCTCCCGCGGCCCCCAAACAGCCCGCCAGGAATCCCCACTTCGCAGGTTCGAAGTGCGACCGTCCCGGCATGTCTGGCACGGCACCGCTGTAAGTAAACGAGTCCCCCTGAACCTTCATCATCACCAATCCACCTGCGACGGCGATCACCAAGTATGCGATGCCGATAAACACATACGGCTTAAACGGGCTCCATCCAGCCGGAGGTGAAACGCCCTTGATTTGAGCGTTACCGATCGTTGGACCGTAGAGTCCCCAGAAAAAAGCGGTGCCAAGAGCAAACAGGATAGGAATTAGAATTGGCTTATTCATTAAAGGGCAAGCTTGGGAGGTTGGGGTGAGTGCCGCCATCTGCGGTCAGGGCTTTGTATGCCGAAGTCTGCCAAACGTCAACAACGAACGTTTGCCGGTTTGTTTTGCGGGTCGACTCACGCTACGGACGTCGCACAATCGAAGGAGTTGAGCGAACTCAGTCCTTCGTCAATGCGAAGTCCAACGTTTGCTTGCCGGCCGTGATCTCGCGAGTCATTTCGCTTTCCTTGTTGTACTTGGCGGGCAGCGTTTCGGGGAACTCCACGTAGTTGCCTTCAGCGTCACTGCCAGAGCGTGCGGTTTCGATGGAAATGGCGTTTTCTCCAAGCAACGCCCCGTTCCGTCCGCCGCCGGAGAACTTCAACTCATAGAAACCTTCGGCATTTGTCCTCGCAAAAGCGGCCCGACCTTCATCAACATGCGTGAAGACGATCGTTGCTTTTTCGACCGGTTCACCTTCGAAAGTAATCGTGCCCGATACCTCGCCAAGCGGTGGACCTTGGTTGCAGCCGATTGCGAACAACAGAGTCAGTACCGTGGAAAGAGCAACCAGTAGTTTCTCGTGCATCCAGGCCCAGCCTTCCTTATATTCTTGCGAGTTGCCGAATTGCGGTTCTTGTCGGTGAATTGACACGCGGTTGTTTGCCACGCACTTCGGACCATTCGTTGTAGGCAAAGTCAAAATCGAAAGCAAACCGAGCTTGTTACCTGTTGGTAAGCAGCTCGATTGGATCAAGGATCTCAAATGCACTCAACTTTCTGCTGTCTTCAAATTCGACGAACCTTGTGCGCGCTTGCGTTGGCCGTGATGTTCCAATGCGTGGCGACGGCTGACGAAGCGAAGAGCACCAAGCCGAATATCGTCTACATCATGTCTGACGAGTTGGCCTACTACGAAGTTGGCTACATGGGGCACCCACAACTGAAGACGCCGCGCATTGACCGGATGGCTGCGGAGGGATTGAAGTTCACAAACGCGTTGGCGGGCTCACCGGTCTGTGCGCCTCTTCGTTGCACACTGATGACAGGCAAACACTCGGGACACAGTTCCGTGCGTCGCAACGATGGTGGCACGCCGCTGAGAGCAAATGAGCCGACGATCGCATCCATGCTGAAAGATCTGGGCTACGCAACCGGCGGGTTTGGTAAGTGGGGCTGCGGAGGTCGTGGATCAACGGGAGTTCCAGAATCGCACGGGTTCGATGTCTTCTTTGGGTATTACGATCAGGTTCACGCGCACTCCTTTTACCCCGCATACTTGATTCGCAACAGTAAGGAAGTCGTCCTGCCGGGCAACGAAGGCGGTCGCAGTGGGCGAACGTATTCGCACTACGAAATCATGCGAGAGGGGCTTCAGTTCATTCGCGACAACAAAGAGAAGCCATTCTTCTGCTACCTGCCGATCACACCTCCACACGGCATGTACGACATTCCCGACACTGACCCGTCGTGGCAACTGTTCAAGGACAAGGATTGGCCTGCGGAAGCCAAACGATACGCGGCGATGGTGAATATGGTCGATCGCAATGTCGGCGAGGTCTTAGACCTCTTAAAAGAGTTGAGCCTTGAAGAAAACACGATCGTATTCTTCGCCGGAGACAACGGAGGGCAAGATCGTTTCCGCACTCCGGAAAAGCGACGCGGGTTTTTCGGTCCCAATGTGCATCCAACAACGGGTGTCGAGTTTCGAGGTGGAAAAGGCAACCTCTACGAAGGTGGTTTGCGAATTCCTTCGATCGTTCGTTGGCCGGGAAAAATTACCGCTGGCCGCACCAGCGAACTTGTTTGGTACCAGCCTGACTTGTTCCCGACGCTGGCGGAGCTCACACAGGGCAATACTCCATCTGACCTGGAC
>CAYQMZ010000744.1:0-4165 GCA_964418725.1 uncultured Pirellulaceae bacterium | reverse complement strand
GTCGTAGCGTGCAGGGCGCCTCGCGCGTCGTTTGCTTGAAGAACGATTCCAAGCACCACTCAAACGCCCCAGCAAGTTGAAACGACTTCGCGGCATCATGTTGATCAACGCGGTTCCAGCGAAGATCGCAAAATGCACCAACATATAGTCGGTACACAGGAGCACGCCGCCGCCGATAAGACAGGTCAACAGGATAAGACTGCCCACCGTCGCAAAGTGAGATTCAAGAAACGTGCGTCCCATCGCGCCCAAGTAACCTCCCGGACCAACGACAGAGCCAATGGTTACGTTCTGCAAGAACATTTGCATGAACGTCAATCCGCCCACCAGTGCCAAAAGCCAACCGACTAATCGAGTCGGCGCTCCTTCCATTGGCCGGCGCATCAGCATCCAGATATCGACAAAAGCCACGCAGCCGATCACGTAGTACGCAGCAAGCCCGAACACGCGAAACAGAATATCCGCGCACGTTGCACCAGCAATTCCGCAGGCGTTTTGCACCTCAGAATTCAGCGGGTAGGCACTGGGGCTAGGCGCGTACACCTTGCTCAGCGGATAGATCGCCTCACCCAGCGGATCGTGCGGAGAATAGGTGGCCAACGACAATCCCAAGAAGATTGTGAAAGCCAGCAACCCCAAAGCGAAAAGGTCGTAACGTAGATTTCGATCGTCGAGCATCTCTTATACACCTGGATCCATCGGAGTCGAACTGCACGCGCGATTCATGTGCGAAATGCAGTCAGGCGGTCCCTGCCCGAAACGTTACGGCGACCGAGAAAAGTGAGCCGGGTCGGGCACAGAAATTCTCGCGAGGAAGTCTACCTCGCGAATTAAGGTTTGTTCGGACGTAAGCTCCAACTTTCGCGATCTGCCGGAATTCCTTCGCAAGTTCCTGTCGATTTTTGTGGCTTTGCTACCTCAAACTCAAGCCAATCGGAACAATCGATCTCTACTGGCCAAAGCCTAATGCGTCTCCGCAGCCCACCCGTCAGTCACACCAACCAAACAGGCGAAACTATGTCGTGCATTGCACGGGAACCGAGCCGTCAAACCGCGGCGCCAGTCCCTATACAGAACCGAAACGAGCCGCAAAGTTCACACTAGTGTTCTGGGTCATAAGTCGTTTCATTCGTAGGTCCGGTTCCTACCGGACAAAACAGGAGTTGGACCGCACGAAGGCCGGTAGGAACCGGACCCTACTTTTTAGAGTACTAACGACTCAGCACACTAGTGCTGAGTCTGGATTCGGAATTGGGGTTTCCTGTAGTGGGATCCGCCAGAATTCTTCGGCATCCGGGACTTCTGGCGAAGTCCACTACGCCAATTCTTAGTTCCGATAGAGTACTAGGCCTTACGAGATCGGTGGCCCGAACGGGCGAGATGGGTTAGTCGTTGCGTCGTAGGCAACAGCACTAAGCAACGAGGCGCCGAACACGCGTTTCCGTCGAGAGCGTGCTTGGTCGGTGGCGACTTCGAAGCCGGGTTCGAGGTCTCAAGGGCAAATTCAGTCAAGTGCTTGGTGAGACCGAACTAGAAAGAGTAGGCGATTCGACGCCCAAGGTGCGTCGAATCGCTCACGGTTGCCGCTAAACAGATGCTGGCTCAGCCACTTCAGCCGTACGATTTGAATCTGAAGTGATCGCTTCAAGTTCGGCCGCGACGGCATCACACAGATGCTCAGGCAGACATCGCCAGCCCCAATTGCCTTCTGCTTCGCCGGGCGTGTTCATTCGCGCCTCGTTCCCAAGTCCGAGAAGGTCTTGAAGCGGAACGATGGCAAGTTCTGCCGGAGAATGGAACACAGAGCGGATCATCTCCAGATGCGGCGTAGACGAATCGGCATCAACGACAGCGTCGAGCAACGGATCCTCTGAGTTTTCCTGAGCCTTTTGTTCCTTGCGAGCACGATACCAACCAACGATCGTTTCGTTGTCATGCGTTCCCGTGTACGCAGCGGAATGCTCCGGATAGGCCTCAGGTCGATGGTATGGATCGTGGGCTACGTCGAAACCGAATTGGAAAACACGCATCCCCGGGAAACCCAACTCATCCCGAAGTTGATGGACCGCGTCGGTGATCAGACCAAGGTCCTCAGCAACGATCGGTAGTTCGACACCCAGTTCCGCTTGAGCGGCTAGGAACGGTGCGGCACCGGGTCCAGGTTTCCACTGCCCGTCCACTGCTGTTGGGCAATCCGCCTGCACTTCCCAGTAGGATTCGAATCCGCGAAAGTGATCGATTCGCATCAGATCGAAATTGTGAAACGCGTGGCGAAATCGATTGGTCCACCAAGCGTAGCCAGTCTGTTCGATAACATCCCAGCGATACAGTGGATTCCCCCAACGTTGTCCGGTCTCGCTGAAATAGTCCGGTGGTACTCCAGCAACAACTGTTTGCTTGCCAGACTCGTCCAGGAAGAAGAGCTCTTGATTCGCCCACACATCAGCACTGTCGTAACCGACAAAAATCGGCATGTCGCCGAAGATCTGTACGCCTTTGCTGTTCGCGTAGCTCTTCAACTCAGACCACTGAGCATAGAACACGAACTGCAAGAACTTCGTGTATTGCATTTCGTCTGCCAACTGAGCATCCCAACGCGACAATGCGTTCGGCTCACGTCGAGCTAAGTCTGCGTCCCATTCGCTCCAGTTCGAGTGACCGAAGTGCGAAGTAAGTGCCTTGAACCGAGCGAAGTCGGTCAGCCACCATTCGTTTTCCTCGCAGAAGCTCTGAAACTCGGTAGATGAATTTGCATCGAAATTGGAGAACGCCTTTCGGAGCAACGGCTCCTTCATGTTGCGAACTGCATTGAAGTCGACACGACCTTCATTCTGAAAACGCGATTCGTTCAAGTCCTGATCGTTCAACAGCCCGTCGTCTACGAGAGCAGGCAAGCTAATCAGCAGAGGGTTGCCAGCGAAAGCTGAGTAGCTGCTGTAGGGAGAGTCTCCAAACGCCGTTGGCCCCAACGGCAACACCTGCCAAATGGATTGTTTCGAAGCATTTAGAAAGTCGACAAACTCGTAAGCGGTACGGCCTAGGTCACCGATACCGAACTCGCCGGGTAGGCTCGTTATATGAAGAAGAATGCCGGAAGAGCGTGTAAATCGCATTGCAATCTCACAGAGGGGCAGATTAGGCGGGAATTAAGTCCGGACAAACATAGCATTCAGAAATCTCACTACTCTCGGTCATTCTGGAGTTTTTTCCCGATCTTCGCCAGACGCAATTCCAGTTGTATTGGTAACGCCAACCGTGAGTCTATGGATTAGGCAAGAGAGCCTGGCTTCTTCCGTCGCGTTTTCTGCAAACCGCGAACGCTGTCTGCATGATCACAGAAGAACCAGTGGTGCACCGTAGAACTCCGGTGCCGGCCCAGCAGCAACCAGTGCTGTCTAGCTTCTATCTGGGCAGTTGAAGAACAGAACAGCGAAGCAACCTTCAGAGTGCTTCGCCAGGTCGAGCACTAAGAAACGCCGATTGTCGCCGAGGCTTGAACCTCAAAGGCCGACTTCACTGCAGGCTGACGTCGATTCTGACAGACGACTTCAAAATTGGCTTTCAAGCCTTGCTGCTGACACAGACGCGAAAACCGACGTGCCAGTTCTTGAGTAGCTAGTTCACTGTGGCCAGGACAGAGAATGTGGAGACGTTCGTTGTCGACCGTTGCAACGTCAATGGGCGATAGTTCGCATGCGATGCATCGAAGAATCGAATGACCGACTTGTCCCGTCACATGCGTTTCAATGGTGAATAGATCGACGCCGCGTCGTTCGCAGCGCATCAGTTCTTCACTGATCGAGCGTTTGAACGCGTTACGAGAACAATCGGAGTGGCGTTTCCCACCAAGTAAGGAAGCGAACCAGACGGCAATACTCATGCTGCTTCTTCGTGCTGTGCGACCGGGCCTAGAATGTGGTCGCGAATTGATCGTGCGGACTATCAACGGTTGCCATGTTACGCAGTGCCCCTGCAATATCCAGGGAAATTGTCTTATGGTTCGCGTGTAGGTCAATCGGTGTGCTGGATTTTTTGCCTTTGAGGAATTGTCAAACAAGAACTCTTCACTTCTGACCACCCACGCTTTGTGTTCTAGCTGCTTAACTTTTGTTTATTCGCAGTTTTCGAATACGATTGATCCATCGCAACTTCGAGGAAGGTGGAC
>CAYQMZ010000743.1:0-4173 GCA_964418725.1 uncultured Pirellulaceae bacterium | reverse complement strand
TGTCCCTGGTTGGCGATGACGCCAGCCGATTCCTGGGCATCAAGAGCGGAGACGAGATTACCATTAAGTGGTGAGGGCTGCTGCTCGCTCACGTGCGAACAGGAGCGTTAACTCGATATCTGTGGTGAGTTCTAACACCATCGAATCCACCAAAAAAAGAACTCGGCCGGTTAAAGCCGAGTTCTTCGAAATCTTAGTCGTTCAAAGTCTCTGAACGATTAATACATGTCGTAGTCACCACCGTGACCGCCAGCCTTCTTGGCATCTTTTGGCTTCTCAGCGATCAACGCGTCACTAGTCAGCAGCAACGTAGCGACGCTGGAAGCGTTCGCCAATGCAGTTCGCGTTACTTTGGTTGGGTCGATTACGCCGGCTTTGACCAAATCTTCGTACTTGTCCGTCAGAGCGTTGTAGCCTGAGGTGCCTTTGGCTTCCAAGACTCGTTCGCAAACGATTCCGCCGTCTTGGCCCGCATTCTCCGAGATCATTTGCAACGGAGCACGGCAGGCACGAACAACGATGTTGTAGCCAACCAATTCGTCTTGAGTCAGATCCTTTGGCTTGACGCCCGACGAAGCTCGAAGCAGTGCAACGCCACCGCCAGGAAGAATACCTTCCTCAACAGCAGCACGAGTCGCGTGCAAAGCGTCTTCGACACGAGCCTTCTTTTCCTTCATCTCACTTTCAGTGGCTGCACCAACGTTGACTTTGGCAACGCCACCTGAAAGCTTGGCCAAACGCTCTTCCAGCTTTTCTTTGTCGTAGTCGCTGCTCGAGTTTTCGATCTCGCGTCGGATTTGGTCGATGCGAGCCTTGATAGCGCCACTCTTGCCACCGCCCTCGATGACCGTCGTATTGTCTTTGTCGATGATGACTTTCTTCGCACGACCCAAGTCAGATAGCTTGAGCGATTCTAGCTTAACGCCCAACGCCTCGAAGATTGCCGTTCCACCGGTGAGAATCGCGATGTCTTCCATCATCGCTTTACGGCGATCACCATAACCCGGTGCTTTGACGGCAGCACACTTGAATGTGCCACGCAATCGGTTGATCACCAACGTTGCCAGAGCCTCGCCATCGACGTCTTCGGCGACGATCAACAGCGGCTTGCCTTGCTGGACGACTGCTTCAAGAAGCGGTACTAGATCCTTGATGTTCGAGATCTTCTTTTCGAAGACAAGAACGTAGGCGTCTTCGAGAACGGCTTCCATCGAGTTTGGATCCGTCACGAAGTAAGGTGACAAGTATCCGCGATCGAATTGCATCCCTTCGACCCACTCGACTTCGGTGTCGAGAGACTTACCTTCATCGACGGTGATTACTCCGTCCTTGCCAACTTTCTCCATCGCGTCAGCAAGCAGGCTACCAATCTCGCGATCGTTGTTCGAAGCAATCGTCCCGACATTGGCCATGTCGTCCTTGCTCTTAACCTTGATCGACATGTTCTTCAGCTTGGCCGTGATATCTTCAACGGCAGCTTCGATGCCCTGCTTCATCATGATTGGGTTCACGCCAGCCACAACAGCCTTCAAACCTTCGTTGAAGATCGCTTCGGCCATGACGGTTGCGGTCGTGGTTCCGTCACCAGCCACATCGCTGGTCTTGCTGGCAACTTCGCGAACCATGCGAGCGCCCATGTTCTCGTAGACGTCTTCTAGGTCGATTTCTTTTGCGACCGAGACGCCGTCCTTGGTGACCGTTGGCGAGCCAAAGCTCTTTTGCAGGATCACGTTGCGACCCTTAGGTCCAAGCGTGACCTTTACGGCACGAGCGAGCTTGCCAACACCGCGGCGAATTGCCTCGCGAGCCTCTTGATCAAATGCAATAATCTTTGCCATCGTTCGTTAACTCCTGTTAAGGGCTTGTGCCCGACAAAGCACGCTCCGCCGTGCAGTTGGTTTCAGAAACTTCTGAAGAGCTGTCTTGTCCGGTGCTTCGAACAACGTCGCTTCGTTTCTGCGACGGCACGGCGGAGCGTGCCTGAATTACGGTTATTGGACCTAATCAATGATCGCGAGAATATCTTCTTCCCGCATCAGCAGAACTTCGTCATCGCCAACCTTGAACGTCTCGCCGGCGTAGCTGCTGAAGATGACGTGATCGCCAACCTTGACTTGGAAATCTCCACGCGATCCGTCGTCCAGAAGCTTTCCGTCACCAACACTGACGACAGTTCCGCGAGCCGGTCGGTCTTGAGCACTACCTGGCAAGACAATCCCGCCAGTGGTTACTTCTTCTTGCTCGTCACGCTCCACGACAACGCGATCGCCGAGCGGAGCTAGTTTGATTTTTGACTTTTTCTTGGTCGCCGTGGCCATTCTGATCTCCTACGCAAACCGCACAAACTACTAGGGTCGACTTGTAAAATCGAAGCACTGGGCCGCCAACCCGGCGACCTGGTGTTGTTTCATTGTTCGTGGGGATACTGCCAAAAGCGGCGCACACCCACATGGCCGCCCCCTAACAGCAACCGGTGTGCCACAAAACAAATAGCTGACGCAAGTGATTATTTGGCAATGGTTTGTGGATCAGGGAACAGGCCCATACGCCGGCCTGCCGCGTCATCGTGGCAGACGCCGGAAAGTGAGCCGAAAACCGCCTGCCATTTTGACATTGACTCAGATTTCGAAAGCCGTCCGTGAATCCGCCAGGTTGCCCTTCCCTGGGCTAAGAAGCGACCGTTCTATTGGGCTAAGTCGGAGTTTTCCCGCAAAAAACCGACCAGATCTCGGACGTCCGCCGGTTTCATACGGTCGAACTGACCTTCGGGCATCAGGGAAAGCCGAGTCGACTTCGTAGCCACGACTTCCGACCTCGAAATCGTTTCTCGGCCGTCCACCTTTTGGAGTGTGATGGAGGTAGGCGTTTCGGACACGATCACCCCCGTCGAAACCAGACCACTTTCGAGAATCAAGGAGCTGAGTCGATAGTCTCGCCCCACCACCGAACTCGGGTCGATCACGTTCTGAAGGACGTAGTCCAGATTCCGACGATCGGAGCCAGTCAAATCTGGGCCAATCGAATTACCGACCCCAAATAACCGGTGGCACTTACCACAGTTTTCATGGAAGAGACGCCGTCCGTTGGCCAGATCAGCTTTTGCCACAAAAGCATCAGTCAGCACACGTTTCCAATCGGCGATTTGCTGCAGTTTCTCTTTGGAGGACTTGCGAGCAACGCCCCACAATCTTCGAAGTCTCTTGTTGATTTGCTTGTCTTCCAAACGCTCGATCTGCATCGCGTCGACCGGAAGAATTACGCGGCTGGAAACGTGTTTGGATTCGATGGCATCCAGCAGCCATTGAACTCGCTCTCGCTTGGCGACCAACGCACCCACCAGTGCATTTCGCGTCTGCACAGCGAGCCTCGACGCGTCTCTCGCTCCGGCGGGTCGCACAAGACCATCGAGATCCTTGATGGACGCTTTCAAAAAGCCTTCGGCTGCGGCCGCATTCGAGCTACCGCACTGCCGATAGATCTCGGGCAACAAACGAGGCTCATCTGCGGCAACCGTCGGTAACAAAAGTCCACAGCCCCGAATGCCAAGATGACTCACCAAGTGCCGCAATGCCGTTTCTCGGTCACCGATTGGTTGCGTCCCATCAGTGACGCGTTTTCGGAGCTGATCAATCACCTCAGAATGCCGAAACTTGACCGCCAACTCGTCGGCGACCTGGCGCAAAGCCCCCTGGTCCGCGTCGCCGGCATTGCTTCCGGATGCGTTCACAGTACTCGATAGTTTCGCGTGCAGTGTCTTCCAGCCCGCCGGAATTGGTACGCGTTTGGTGCCTTGCAGAGCACGACGAATGCCTCGCAAGAGCGCTAAACGAATTGATGTCTGCCCAGCCACGGAAGCTGCTTCGACCAAATAGTTCAGATTGCGTGCATGCTGTTGGCTCATCGACTTCCGCACAATCAGCTCCAGAATCTGCAGCCTCGCGTCGCTGACGGGACCGTCCGTTTGTGGAATTGCCAGTTTGACAAATCGTCGGGGCGACAGCTCGTGCATCCCTTCGACCGCATACCAAACCATGGGCGTGAGGTTCGGGTCCGCTTGGGAAGGCAAGCCGTCAATAAGTGCCTCAGCCATGCCCCAAGCCGCTTCCCCAAGGTTGCTGTTGGCAAGAAGATCGTTTCGTAGCGTAGACGCAATCTGCAGCTTGACGTTCAAGG
>CAYQMZ010000742.1:0-4179 GCA_964418725.1 uncultured Pirellulaceae bacterium | reverse complement strand
AAATCGGTCCAAACGGGCACCGACAGGGTTGGTGTCCCTTTGTGCATTCCCCCGTCGCCGTCGCTATCAAACACGCGCACGGCGATCACGTTCTCTGCATCCCACCGAATGTGTTTGGCAGGCACGTCATAGCGTCGGACGGTTTCGTAGTGCCCCTTCGTGTCATTGGGGGCCGATCCGGTTCGCCCCACCTCCACGCCGTTGAAATAGGTCACATCCACATCGTCCACCGCCCCCAGCAATAACGCCAGTCTCTTGTATTGCTTGAAGTAAGCACTCTCGCTCGCCGCTTTCGGCAGCCTCACCCGCAGACGATACCAACCGTAGCCGTCGTAGTCTTCATAGCCAGCCTTCTCCCACGGCTTGCCAACCTCGATCGGCTTCCAGGCCGAATCATCAAATTCAGGCTGCGCCCAGGCAACGTCATCGCCCGTGGTGAAACGCCACCCTTCGGAGATGTCGCGAGCCTGACTTGTGAGAGGCAACCAAGCCAGCAGCATGGTGAGGACAAGAGCTCCACGCCTTCGTAGGTTCGTTGGTTCCATGGTGGACTCTGGTGGGGTTTCATTAGGTTGGTTTAAGAACGCGACGGCCACGTGGCCAGATGCTGCGGCCCAGATGTTGATCCACCTGAGTCCGCCAGACGCTACGCCGACCCTTCACAACGAACCGACTTGAGCGAGTGAAGGTTGGGCAGCGCGTGTGCAGGGTGGAATAGATCCAAGACCCACCCCGCTTGATGGCCGCAAGAATGACTTCGGCCATCAGCCCTAGAACGGCACGTATCGGAGGTTCGAAATTTCGATCCGGAGCCTACTCTGCAAGTCGGTCTTTACTCGAACGCCGCTGCCAGGGAATCGAGTACAACTTGCTCTTTACCGGAAATGGTTCCAAGTCCCAGGAATCCGCCAGCGGACTCGGCCACAGATTTGCAACGGCCAAGTACCTGCTCACTAAGCTTCACTTTGTCGCCGGCTTGGAGTTTTTCACTGATCGCTTTTGTGTAGTCGGTCCAAGCTTCTTTGAGAGAGTCGTCCGGTTTCTCTGACAGCCAGCCTTGCAACAACTGGTAGGCCATCGTGCCCGGCTGGATTCCGGCTTTCTCTGCAGCCGAAGCGATCGCTTCATGTTCCTTGGTATCAATGGAACCGTCCGCCCAGGCCACGAGTACCAGCGGCGCGATCGTCATCGCGGCGAGAGATTGCGAATTCACGCCGGTCGCAAGGATACGGTCCAGCATGTCGTCTTCCGTAATGCCCGTCGCGTCCTTTAACTCTCCCCGCGCATTCGCTGCATCCAAATCTTGTTTGACCTTGTCGAGTAGTTCTCGATTCTTCTTTGCAAAGAAAGCATCCTCAAGTGCTTTTCCTCGATCTTCCAAACTCATCCGAACACCTCTCCAATTAATACGACTTGGATTCTTGGAGGCCGAAGAACAACCCGCCTACTTCAACGACTGACGTTAGAAGAATCCCGCTCATTTATCGCTAGGATATCCGAGAAATCGACGTATCCCAAGACCCAGGGTGACCGGCGCGAGAATTCCAGAAACCAAGCGTCAAGAAGCGGAAATCAGAACACCATGCCGCCACCGGCAGACTCTACGGGATAGAGTAGGAAACTGCTCTCAACCACGCCCTCTTTGAATTTGACGAAAAAACTGGCACGCCGCTCCGCGTACGGTACATCCGAAACCTCGAATCGCCACACCGCATAGCCACTGGCTGACTCGTCCATCCAGTTCGAATCGGGATTGCATCGCATGCTGGTCACCACGTCCGAGAACGCCATGGTGTCTTCCACCGAATCGACATATTCGAACAGCGTGGCCTCGGGCATCTGGTCCAGCCGCGGCCGCACAGCAACACCAACGACAGCGGCACAGCCACCGACAATTGCCACCACGCAGAAGATCCACTTAAGGCTGAATTGTCGTGGCGGTTGGCTGGGTACTGACATGCCACTTTATAGCAAAAGCCTGCTGACCGACGATGGCAGCAGGCTTAGCAGTTTCATTCCCGGATCTTTGGCCGGGCGAATCCAGTGGCAGTAGATACTCGACGAGTCTCAGCAGCCAGCGAAGTTAGCCTCAGTTCATCAAGCCGAGAATCAGGCTCGCCCAGTCCAACGCATTCGGTTTGCGGTTGTAGTGAACCGGTGCATAGTCGACGCGTCGATGCTCGACTCGGACACCGCGTCGTCCGTAGTCATCTCGGTAGTAGTCGTCTCGGTAGCGCACATTCGCTTCGCTTGGACATACTTCGACTGGCGGAGGAACGCAGACGTTGCAAGTACAATCGGCAGGATGCGGAGCAACGTGCCCGTGCAAAGTCGGTGAGGGGTGTCTCACCACGACCGGTCGTTCAACCACTGTCTCGACGACCGTCGGCCGAACGTTGCGAGCGATTCGTCGATTGGCCTCGTACGTTTCGCGAAGTGATCGACGGCTGGCGTTGTACCAGTTGGAAATCGCCTTGTTGTTGGCGTGGTACTCTCGGGACAGCGCGGACAAGTCACGGTTGATTGCCCTGACTCGAGCTGCTCGCGTGTCTCGACAGTCGATCTTGTTGGCTCGACGACGCTCCGCGTAGAGAGCATCCCGTTCGCGATGGTACGCATACTTGTTGGCTTCACGCCGAGCTTTGTAATCTTGTTCCAGGTTGATGCGACTGACTTCATAGTCCCGTCGCAGGTGGTCATGCCCAGCCAAAACGGTACTGGCGCAGAACAGTGTCATGAGTGCGGCTGTCAAAATGGGCTTTTTCATGGCGTTCTCCCGTCATGGGCTCCGTTAGTCTCGCCACACTGGCGAGGCGTCGAATTTCACATAACGCATGAAATGTGCCGAAGCATTCACTGCGCGCTAAGAGGCACTTTTTAGCGAGATTTTGCCGCCTGTGTCGAATTGCAGGCAGGGAAGTCTCCATGCCCAGTGTGATCATAAAGATATCGGGTGATATCAGATTACCGGAAAACAGCCGCACGTCACTCTCGGTTAGACTGCATACCATGAACGAATCGCAAGATAGTGCCGACCTTCCGATCAAAAAACTGGGCCCTTACATCATCGAGGGAATAGTGGGGCGAGGCGGCATGGGATCTGTCTTCTCCGCCACTCACGAGCATACCGGTGAGAGTGCCGCGATTAAGGTGTTGTCGCCAGCCATGGCGAGCGATGAGACGTTTCGCGAGCGTTTCATTGCCGAAATCGAGTCGCTAAAGACTCTGAACCATCCGCACATCGTAACACTGCATGGTTACGGTGAGTCCGACGGACATCTCTACTACGCGATGGAGTTGATCGACGGTACCAACCTTGAGCAAGAGCTCCAGCGCGGTCGGCAATTCCACTGGCGTGAAGTCACGCAATTCGGCATCGACATTTCACGTGCACTCAAGCATGCCCATGATCATGGCGTCATTCATCGTGACCTGAAGCCAGCCAACCTGTTGCTTGATCGCAAAGACGACCAACTGAAGCTCACCGATTTTGGCATCGCAAAACTATTCGGTGCAACGAGTCAGACGTTTGGCGGTTCGGTCATGGGAACGGCTGACTATATGGCTCCCGAGCAAGCGGCTGGCGAAGCGACCACTCCGCGTTGCGACTTGTACAGCTTGGGTTGCGTAATGTACGCGTTGCTCGCGGGGACACCGCCATTCAAAGGTAAGAACATCGCCGAGGTAGTTCACAAGGTTCGCTACGAACAAGCACCTCCGCTTTCCAAGTTCGTGAGCGACGTGCCCGTTGATCTACAACAAATCATCGAAGAGCTTTTGGCGAAAGAGCCTGAGGATCGTATCCGAACGGCGTTGTCATTGACTCACCGATTGCGCGCGATCCAACAGGCACTGTCGATCTCAACAACGGAAAAGGACGAATTCACCAGCGATGCAGCCGAGGTTCGTGACGACGTGACCAATCGCATCGTCAATCCGCCGCCGGATATCGCAGAACGCCCAACCGTCTTCTTGCCCGATGGGCAGAATCCCACAGAGCGAACTCCCGTCTCGCCACGTCCAAAGTCGAAACGCAAAAAACAATTGGATCACTTCACTCGCGTTGAGATGGAACACTCACGCATTAGCGAATCCAGTCGCAGCGAGTTCTCTTCGGCAGTTCCCTTACTGCTGCTCTTGCTTACCGTGATCTGCGGTTTGATTGGCGGCATCTGGTAC
>CAYQMZ010000741.1:3885-4181 GCA_964418725.1 uncultured Pirellulaceae bacterium | reverse complement strand
GATGAAGTCTCCGTGAGAGGCTCCCATGACGGCGTCCTTGGTGACGAATCAACAATCTGAGTAACGGGCTCCATTGGAAGACGAATCGCCCGTTGCCCGGTTCAGAAAAACGCAGAAAAAGAGTAGCACTCGGGCATCGCGCACGGCCGTATTGCGTTAGTAGCCTACGAGCGCCGAAGTGTATTTGCCCTGACCATGTCAAATAGATGCCCTCGTTGGAGACGCAGCGGGCAGACAGACTTCTTCGTTCGAGCCTGAGCGGGCCGTCGCCCGCTCACACCCGATTGCTGATGCGA
>CAYQMZ010000741.1:0-3875 GCA_964418725.1 uncultured Pirellulaceae bacterium | reverse complement strand
AAACGCGAAAGACTTGTTGCTTCGCAAGAGTTGCCGGCAAAACGCAGAAAAAGAATAACACTCGGCAATAGCGTCGCGCACGGCCGTATTGCGTTAGTAGCCTACGAGCAACGAGCTGTGCTTGCCCTGACCATGTTTGATAGATGCTCTCGTTGGAGGCGCAGAGGGCAGACAGACTTCTTCGTTCGAGCCTGAGCGGGTCGTCCGCTTACACCCGATTGCTGATGCGAGAGTGGTCCATGAGAGAACCAGAGTCAGCTTGAGAAACACTGACTTCATCAGGAACGCTTAGGTAGCGATTTGACTGTCGGCTCCGCCACCGATCTCGAAGTTTGCGTTTTGCATAGCAATGAAGACACGACGCAACTCGTTGATGAAGTTCTCAATCATCTGCTGTTCGTCGTCATCCAGATTACCCTGGGTCTTCTCTTGCAGCATCACCAACGTATCAATGTGGTGCCTTGCCAAATCCGGACTGTAGATCGCCTTGCCGCTCATCGGATCTGGTACTTGCCCCAATGCCATCATGGCCTGCGTACCGATCGAAGTGATCAGCATGGGAAAAGAGGCGGGCGGAATTTCGCCACTTCCTGCCGGCTGTTCGTCCGGGTTGTTGGCTTGCTCTTCAATGACTTCTTTTTCACGTTCGACCTGAGACTTCCAGTCTTCGTCGATAATGATTTTCTTTTCTTCGCTCATGTTATCGGCAATTCAGTTGGCTTCTTCGAAACTAGTTGTCGACTCGAAATCCGTTGGCTCCGAGCTACGTTTGCCCTGTCGATGCTTGATGGATGCTTCGACAAAGTCCGCGAATAATGGGTGAGCCTTGGTTGGTTGCGATTTAAACTCGGGATGGAATTGAACCGCCAGGAACCAGGGATGATCGGCAACCTCCACGATCTCGACCAATGAACCGTCTGGGCTGGTTCCGGTCACCTGCATTCCATTGCGATCGAATTGCTGTCGATACGTATTGTTGAATTCGTAACGATGACGGTGTCGCTCAGAGATATCCTGCGTCTCGTACGCACGCGTCGCGTGGCAATCCTCAAGCAGCTTTGTCGGCTGAGCCCCCAGACGCATCGTACCGCCCATGTCGGTGATGTTTTGCTGTTCGTCTAACAGACAGATCACGGGATGCTTTGTGTCCTTGTCGAATTCGGTCGAATTCGCAGCATCTAACTGAACCACGTGCCGCCCAAACTCGATCACGGCCGATTGCATTCCCAAGCAGATACCAAAGAACGGAATCTTTCGCTCGCGTGCAAACCGAGTGGCCTCGACCATCCCTTCCAATCCACGGACACCAAATCCGCCCGGCACCAGGATGCCATCATATCCGGCCAACAATCGTTCCGGTCCTTCGCGTTGGACCTCTTCGCTTTGAATTCTTCCGATACGAATCTGTGCACAGTGCTGCATACCCGCATGGTCGATCGCCTCGTAGACAGACTTATATGCGTCACGATGTTCGGCGTACTTACCAACAACAGCGATGCTGATTTCATGTCGAGGATTTCGAAGCCGATGCAACAGATCACGCCACTCGTCTAGCTCAAGCGAATCGGCCTTCAACGAGAGTTTGTCGACGATCAGTTGGTCCAACTTATTGTCGACCAAGCTGAGCGGAACTTCGTAGATGGAGAAGTCTTTGTCTCGTTCTTCGATCACAGAGTTCAGCGGCACATTACAGAACAACGCAATCTTCTTATAGTCGTCGTCCGCCATGGGGACTTCGGTGCGGCAGACCAGGATGTCCGGCTGGATACCGATTTGACGAAGCAGACCGACAGAATGTTGCGTCGGCTTTGTTTTAAGTTCAGCGGCAGCCTTCAAGTAAGGCACCAACGTCAGATGAATAAACAGGCAGTTCTCTTTGCCGACGTCCAATGCAAATTGGCGAATCGCCTCCATGAACGGTTGGCTTTCAATATCACCAACGGTTCCGCCGATTTCTGTAATTGCGACGTCCACATCATCACAAGCCATCTTGTGAATGACGCTCTTAATCTCGTCAGTGATGTGGGGAATGACCTGAACGGTCTTGCCCAAAAATTCACCGCGGCGTTCTTTATTGATCACCGACAAGTAGATTTGGCCGGTCGTGTAGTTCGAGTCTCGGGTTAGCTGGCTGTTGGTGAAGCGTTCGTAATGCCCAAGATCCAGGTCGGTCTCGCTACCGTCGTCCAGCACATAGACTTCACCATGCTGATAGGGACTCATCGTGCCCGGATCGACGTTGATGTACGGATCCAGCTTTTGCATCCGCACCTTCAATCCACGTTGTTCCAACAGCATACCAATGGATGCGCTTGTAAGCCCTTTTCCTAGAGAACTTACGACACCACCGGTCACAAAAATATGCTTCGTCATGATCTAGCCCCCACCATCCTGGCGATTTTTCCCGAGAGAATCATCCAGGGAATCCGAGTCGCCGAACGTTTCGGTTGCCGAATTGCCCAAACCGTCGCAGCAACCGCCGCGCATGGAGATGCTAGGTGGCTGGAGACGGTCGTCACCAACCTACGATCTTATCGCTAAGCCGCTCGGCTGACAAACGCCCGATAATCCTCGATCGTATCGATCCCTGGCGTTGCTCGGTCAATCGTCCCGACCGCAATCCGGGCTCCCAGACTCAGTACCCGTAGCTGTTCGAGCCGCTCCACCTGTTCCAGCCGTGAAGGTGGACATTGCGTCAGCTCCAGCAGAAAGTCACGTCGATAGGCATAGATGCCCAAGTGCAAGAGAAACAGCGGCGGCTCGCTTTGGAGCAATGAGTCGTCCCACTCGCGAGCAAACGGAATCGGACTTCGACTGAAGTACATCGCCTGCCCAACGTCGTTGCAGACCACTTTGACGCAATTCGGGTCATTCAATATTTCGCGATCACGAATCGGTGTGCCCAGCGTTGCCACGTTCGCCGACGGGTCGGCCTCCAACAACGCAATGACTTGGTCGATTGCTTGCGGTTCAATTTCCGGTTCGTCACCTTGAACATTCACAAAGATGTCAATGTGTTCGAACTCCCGCGCTACTTCGGCCACACGATCTGTGCCGCTCGCAGCATCGGGATCCGTCATTCGATATTGGCCACCAAAACGCGTTACCTCGCGAGCGATGTCTTGATGATCTGTGGCAACGCAAACCCCCATTGGCCTGATTGCTTTGCTGGCAGCTTCATGGGTGTGCTGAAGTAAAGGCTTCCCCGTCTTGCTCAGCAACAACTTCCGTGGAAGTCGTGTTGATTCCAGACGTGCTGGAATGACGATGTAACTAGACAAAGCACTCATGGTGGCATTCCCTTGCCTTGTGAGAGCATTTGAAAACGCTGCCAAATTTTGGCAAACATTGCAACTCTTTTGCATGCAATGCTCGGTTTTCGGATGCCTCTGAGTGAAATATGAAATTCGGCCAAAGCGGCGAAGGAATTCTATCGATTGTGTGATCGGAAGTGAACTTTAGAATGTGGATAGGCCCGTTCGGGCTAGCTGCTATCTCAGGCGTCACTTCTTGACCACCGATTGATGAGGCAGCAACGCTGTCACTTCTTCGTCAGTAAATATGGGGATCGGCAAATGTGTGGAATCGTTGGATACATTGGAGACCGCGACGCAACGGACTTCTTGCTGGAAGGTTTGCGTCGACTGGAGTACCGGGGCTACGACAGTGCCGGCATCGCAATTCTCAAGGGCAACGACTTAGACGTTCGCAAGTCCGGCGGCCGAATTAAGAATCTGGCCGACAAACTAGAGAGTTCACCGCTCGAAGGTCCTGCCGGAATCGGCCACACCCGTTGGGCCACGCACGGCCCGGCGACCGACGAAAACGCTCACCCTCACTTCGGCGGTGATCAAATCGTCGCGATCGTGCACAAC
>CAYQMZ010000740.1:0-4201 GCA_964418725.1 uncultured Pirellulaceae bacterium | reverse complement strand
GTACTACACCGTGGACCAAGCACAGCGTGCTGAATTGATCCGGCTATTGCGTTCCGTCGATATGTCGCTTGACGACATTCAAAGCGTTGTTGATGCCGATGGCAACGAACAGATCGCGGCTCAGCTTCAGACGCACAAAGAAAAGATGGAAACGCGTCTAGCGGAACAGCAGAGAAAGCTGACCTATTTGGAGTCCATCATTGGCGACGAGCAAAAGTTGTCGCCGCGAGAGGTCTCTGTCGTCCAAGCGGATAGCCAGCGTGTCGCATCGGTTACGAAGCACACAACGTCCAAAGATATCAAGCAGGATGTAGCGAGAGCCTTTACAATCCTCGGCGCCGAAATCAGCTGTACTGCGCTGACGCCATCCGGGCCCCCGATGCTGATTTACCATCACGTCGTCGACGAGGAGTCCGAAGGAGACATCGAAGTCTGCGTGCCGGTAAGTTCCGCAGAGCCACACAATCCTGAAGTCACGGTTAGGGAACTGGAGGCGGGGGAGCTGGCAGTCACGGAACATCGCGGTCCCTATGACGAACTCGCACCGGCATATCACGTTCTGACTGCTTGGATCTGCGCGAATGGGTACGGTTTGGTTGGGCCGCCGCGAGAGGTCTACGTCAATGACCCTCGCACCGTCAAACCCGAAGCCCTCGTAACTCGGATCGAGTTTCCGGTCTGTGGCGACGGCCAGAAGCCGTGCTAACCAGTCTATTTCTTCACAACAGGAGACGATGCATGCTCGGGTTCGCTCTCGTCCTATTGGGTGTTGTATTGGTGATCTGTTTTGTTGCTTGGTACGTCGCAATGCATTCGTTTACCGGCGCAGATCTCAGCCAGTTCGATTCTCCTCGCGGCGTGTCGATGGGAGCTGGACAAGAGGAAAGTCCTGAACATGCGGCGGCAGCTCGCGAAATCGCGGAGGGGTTGGCGAAGCCGCCTCCAGCGAAGGGAAACGAATTGATCCAGTTGATGCGTAAGCACTTGGATAGCCGTGGTGAAGCATTTGCAATTGAAGGACAGATTACCTCCGTCGATACCAACGAGGTAAAGGGCGAGTGGATCGTAGCGCCGCATGCGAATCCGGCTCGTCGGTTGCTGTACATTCATGGCGGCGGCTACGTGATGGGCAGCCCCAAAAGCCATCGTCGGATTACGAATCGGCTGTCCAAGGTATCGCGTGCAGCGGTCTTTGCGATTGACTATCGGCTAATGCCCGAGAACTCGCGAATGGCTGGCGTCGAAGACTGTCGAGCCGCCTACGATTGGATTCTGGCGAATGGCCCCGATGGCCCGCAAGGTGCGGAAACCCTGATTGTCGCTGGAGACTCGTCTGGAGGCAATCTTGCACTGTCAACGATCGCGTGGGCACGAGATACGGAACGTCAAACTGCGGCTGCCGTTCTGGCGATCTGTCCACAAACAGACGCAACGCTCGCAAGTCCTAGCCTTGTGCGAAATGCTGAGACGGACGTCATGCAGGGCAAGAGTTTCGGACCGATCGTTCGTGCGCCGAGAGTCATCTCACTGTGGTTTGCTTACGTGATGTACAAATTGAATCCAAGTAATCCTATCCTTTCTCCGCTGTTAGGCGATCTGTCGAACTTGCCGCCAACGCTGCTGCACGCATCGGAAGCTGAGATGTTCTTGGACGATGCAATTCGTTACGCCAACAAAGCGACGTCACAAGGCTCAACGGCAGTTGCTCACACGTGGCCATTCGCAATGCATGTCTGGCACAACTTTGATGTGCCAGAGGCAGACATGGCATTTCGAAGTATTGAAGAGTTTCTGGAGCGATACGCGCCCTAGCGTCGGTATCAGAAATCAGAGTATCGCGACCTCTACGTGATCGTCTTGTCGAATGGGAAGTTGCCAGACTCTCGACAGCCATTGATTGCGGGCATGTTTCCGTGAGTGGGCGGACCAGCCTAGTCACGCCCGCGCCGATGTTGTTTTCATGCTCGAAGCAGATCTACCCCAAGGCGTCACCAGAGATCAGCACTGTTCGCGATACGTCGACCTAACGGATTGTCTCGCGATCCAATTTAGTTACGGATCGAAGGCGGGAAAACGTTCGTTGATTGTTTGGCGCGATGGTGTTCGCCGATTGCGTCCCGTTGATCGAAAGAAGCTCTCGGACCTGCGTCCGGGAGATGAGGTCATCGTATTCGGGAGACGAGCGACACTTACAGAGGTCTGTGTCTATCGGTAGTTATGAACGGATGCGAATCGAAACAGTCACTGTTCAGGTTCATCTCGCAGCAGCTGTCGAATGTGTAGAAAAGAATTCATGCGTTCCACGGCTTGTTGAATGTTGCCGCCGACTGCGGCTAGCGCCGATAGTTCGCCTGCTCCACCCAACGTAATGCGGATACACCATTCGTCCTTCAATTGGCCCTGGATCGGATAGGATTCGACATGTTTGAATTTGAGACGCCAGTGCGCTAGTTCTCTCGGCTCGGACATACACTTTGATTCAAGATCGTTTCACGGTTCGTTGGCCGCCGCCAGGAAAGCTCAGTTTTCCGATTGGCCACCGGGCTTGGCTTGCTTGGTCCTAAGCCACTCTAAGATTGCCGTTTCAGGGGCATCCCCGCTATTGGCCAACTGGCCATTGAGGGATGCGCACACCTCACAACGAATACGAATAAGCCCCGTACTCTTCTCTACGTTGTGCGACTGGGTGGCCATGCAGAACCTGCAGTGTGCTCGGACGATCATTTATCTCCTCTGTCAAATATGAATTCAGGAGCGTAATTCCGAGTCTGCAAATCGTAAAGTGCCAAAGAATGAAACTAAATAACCTTTTTGTTAATCAAAATGGTTGGTGCGTGCGATTGAGCGAAGTTTTACGAAACTACACAGTCATTTATCAAACCGAAATCAGTTAGGTTTCGCACTTAGGTGGCGGTGACGAAACGGAAGCGAACGTTGCGGCTCGTTGCCGCTACTTTCGTCTGAAACTGCTGATGGCAGCGACGACTAGAACGAGCAAAACCAAGGCGACGAGAGCCACAACAACAATTCCGACAACACTGATCGCCATATTCGACCTCTTTGATTCGAGTTTGTTTGAAACATTAGTTATTCGCGACGGCCGATTCAGAATTGGATTGAATACGGCCGGTCAAATGGAATTGCTCGTTCGTTTCTGTGCGGAGACCGAACGGTCGGCTCGGGGAATAAGTCCGCATTCTCGGCAAGATCACTGTCTACGGGTTAAGCCGTTGACAACTACGGGATAAACCGTAGAATCTCCGGCTGTAAGAGAGTCACTTGGAATAGCTACGAAATGGCACGCCCGAAACACCCACATCCTACGCCTGCTGAGTTGGAAACGCTCAACCTGATCTGGGAGCACGGTCCGCTCACGGTGCGAGAGGTCATGGATCTCACGCGAAAGAACTCGCGTGGGTACACAACCGTCATGAGTCTGCTGAACGTGATGTACGAAAAGGGCTTGCTCACTAGGAAGCAGGAGGGGCGTGCCTTCCGCTATGCAGCGAAAGCTAAACAGGAAAAGACGCTTCGCAAGATGTTGCGTGACTTGTTGGGCCGTGCGTTCGAAGGATCGACCAGTTCGCTTGTGACGCACCTTCTCGAGTGTTCCTCGCCCGACTTGGATGAATTGAAGGCCATTCGGGAAGCCATCGAATCCTACGAACGCCGAGAGGGAATTCAAGACGATGCAAAGTAGCTCGCATGGATTGGTCGAGTCGATCAGTTGGACGCTGATTCACTTCTTGTGGCAAGGTGCGGCCCTAGGGGTTATTGCCTACGTAACGCAAAGGATTTTGGGGAAGAGATCGCCCCAAATACGGTATTCGGCGGCCCTGTCGCTGCTTTGCCTACTGGTGATGATGCCAGTATGCACATTCGCTTTGCTTCATTGGACGCATCAGGAAAGTTCCTTGCCGGTTCAGGGGCATTCGGCCACGTCGAGTGCTTTTCAGTCGAGCCCACTTGTTCAAGAGTTCGACGACGGAACGGAATTGCAGTTCCCCGAAACGCATTTGGATACGGTATCCAGTAGCTTGGTCAGCCACGCACTTCATTTGTTGATCGTCTGTACATGGATCGGCGGACAGTTGGTGTGCTCGGCGAGACTTTGTTGGTCGGCCATTCGGATGTACCGTGTGCGCCACGCCGCGGCGAAGGTCGACCAAGCGGTTCGCTCGACTGGAGAGAAACTAGCCCG
>CAYQMZ010000739.1:0-4208 GCA_964418725.1 uncultured Pirellulaceae bacterium | reverse complement strand
TCAACCGAGGATATCCGATGAGTGGAGGAAGCCTCGTCTTGATGCTGGTATTCGCCCGTCATCAGGTCAACTGCAGACTTGCCCAGCGGTGCGTCCAGAACCGAGCTCAAACAGCACTGTTGGGCAAAGCCGGCAGTGCACACCTCAAGTGCATTCGGTTCGCACGTTCGGCCTCGGATGGGCCTTGTGAGCATCTAGCAAGCCTGACTATGTGAGACTGCGTCCCAATCGACTTAGTTTCGTCTCAGCTCGTTAGCTGCCGGAGCTCCTTCGGAAGATTGAAGTGCACGGCTTCCTCGCGGATGGAACGAGTTTCAATCGTGGCGTCGAACCGCTGCTCTAGCTGCTCCAGGCACTCCTGGACCAGAGATTCCGGGGCACTAGCGCCGGCCGTGATCAGCACCGTCTCGGCTCCTTCCAGCCATTCCGGTTGGATATCGTTGGGGCCGTCAATTAGGTAACCGTCCACGCCCAACTCTTGAGCAAGCTCTTTGAGACGTTGACTGTTCGAGCTGTTTTGGCTGCCAACAACTAGGACCACTTGAGCTTCCTTTGCCAGGATGCGTACCGCTTCTTGTCGGTTCGTGGTGGCGTAACAGATGTCTTCTTTTGGCGGACCCTGGATGTGTGGGAACCGCTCCTTGAGCCGATTGATGATGCGATTGGCATCGTCAACGGACAAGGTTGTTTGAGTCAGATACGCCAGTTTCGTATCGGGGCCAATTTCGAGTGCGTCGACTTCTTCCTCCGAGTCAACTAATTCGATGGCCTCGGGAGCTTCGCCGATCGTTCCGACGACTTCGTCATGACCTTCGTGACCGATCAGCACAATCTTGAAGCCTTCTTTCGCAAACTTGATGGCCTCAAGATGGACCTTCGTGACCAGCGGGCAAGTGGCGTCAATCGCGGTCAGATTGCGACGCTTGGCGTGGTTCCGAATTTCCGGCGAAACGCCATGTGCACTGAACAACAGGTAAGAGCCTTCCGGAACGTCTTCCAAATCGTTGACGAACACAGCTCCTTTGTCCTGAAACGTCTCGACAACGTACTTGTTGTGGACGATTTCGTGGTAGACGTAGACCGGGGAACCAAACGCTTTGAGAGCCAGATCGAGGCTTTCGATCGCCATGTTAACGCCTGCACAGAACCCTCGAGGGCTTGCCAGAATTACCTTCATTTTGGGTTTGTCTCCAGCCACGATAGGCCTCCATTGTTGGCGCGAAGCGATTCGCCATCATAACCGCAATGGAGGGGAAGAGGACAACGGGGGAAATGACCAGTCCGCGAGCCACTTGGGGCATCTTGCGGCACAGGTTTCCTGAAAGTCGCCTAAAATTCAGCGCATTCCGCGTCGCTTTAACTCCGACAACACGGAATCTACGATACGGGAAACCTGCACGTCGTCGACATCGCGAATTGCACAGCCGCCAACGGGCTCGTCCACAAACCCTTCTTCGGCGAGTATGCACTGTAATTGGCGACTAAGTTTCTCTAAATCTCGTTGTTGACATTCCGCCTGCGGCTGTCGACCCGCTCCTGTGTCAAATCCTCGCAATCGAAGTGCTGCGCGAAAGCCTTCCGGGAACTCGGCCGAATACAGCATTGCGTCGAAAAGTGGCAGCAAACTGTACTGGACCTTTCTGGCTTCGTCCCAGCGGCCAGCCTTCGACAGATCGTAGAGCTTCCGCGTCACCTCGGGCACGATGCCACTGGTCGCGTTTGTGCCTCCGTCGGCACCGACCATCAGCATCGGCACCAACACAGCTTCCCAGCCTGTCAGGAAACAAAAGTCCGGACGGTTGGGTTTCACCGCCGAGATCATACGCATCATATGAGCCACGTCACCCGACGAATCTTTGATCGCCATGATTCGCGGGCATTCATCCGCAAGCCGCTGCACCGTGGGTACGTCGATCGGAGAAGCAAACATGGGGATGTTGTACAGCGTGATGTCGATCGGCGAGTTGTCGGCGATTTGTTTGAAGTACGCGTACACGCCTGGCGGTGTCAGCTTGTAGTAAAATGGCGCCACGATCGCGACGGCCCGAACGCCCAGTTCGTGATAGTGTTCGCAGGCGGCAATGGTTTCCTTGGGGTTCGCTTCGGCGGCACCGGCCAAGATCGGGACTCGACCGGCCGTCTGATCAGCGATAATCTCAACGATGCGTTTTCGCTCTTCGAACGTGAAGCGAGTGAACTCACCGGTGGAACCGTTCGGATAGAGACCGTGGACGCCCTTATCGATCAACCAGTCGACATAGCGGCGAAGTTCGCGTTCATGAATCTCGCCGCGGCTATCCAGTGGAACGAGATTGGGCGTGAAGATTCCCTGGATCGGGGAGTTTTGGCTTACCATGTTATTTCTAAGCGGGCACCGGTTCACGAATTGTCGGCTCTAAACTGACGGCGTGAGGAAGTTGCGGTACCGTGCGGAGATCAGCGGCGGACAGCAACGTAGGCCTAAGCTAGAGCGAATGCGAAGTCTACTTAAGCTATCGTCAACTCTGTAGTCAGATTCGACAAAACATTCGGAACTTTAGACATGCTCCAGCGATTGGTGGCCAATTGGCTACGGCAACACGCTCAAGACGCCTTAATGAGTGCCCTCAATCCGGATGTCGAGGGTTCGCAGGCTGGTGAGGGCGGCGAGGGTTCCCCGGAACTGCAGCAGGTACAGATCGTCTGTTTCTTTCCATCTGCCGGTGAGGCAGGCGGGTTAGTCGACCAGTTGGCGGACGTTTCCGTTTCCAAGTGCAACGGGTTTGTGGAACGCGTTGGGCGGCTGGACGACAAAGCCATTGCGATCGTCGAATCTGCATTGCCACATGAAACATTGGCTCCTGCCATTCGTGACGTGATTCAGTTACGTCAACCCAAATGGGTGCTGTCTTCCGGGTTTGCTGTTTCAATTAGCGAACGTGCAAAACGTGGATCCATTGTCGTCGCCAGCAGCATTGTGGACGAACACGATTACTCGCTGAAGACCGGAATGAACATGCCCGAGGCCAAGGGGCTTTACGTTGGTGAGTTGCTAACGCGGGCCGCGATGCCGACTTCGGCGGAGAAGAAAAAGCTGGCTGGCTCCGACAATGCGAACAAATCGCTGGCAGTGGAAACGCAGGCGGCGGTGATTGCCGAGGTCAGTCGAATCCTGAAGGTGCCGATGATGGCAATGCATTGCGTGGCCCAGGGATTGAACGAACGGCAATCAAGTGTGCTCAATCAATTGAAGACGCAGGACTCGTTTGCGGGCGTCGTCGGAGCTGCAGCCGGTGCGTTGTTGGATCAGCCCGGTAGCGTGAAAGAGTTTTGGACAGACAAGGAAGCAACGATTAAGAACTCCGACCGTTTGGCTAAGTTCTTGGTCGGGATCATTCAGCAACTCTAGTCGCCTCAGCGGCGGCCAACGGCAAGACGCGGCAGATTATAATCGTCAGGGTCGCGGGAGTTTGTAGTATCGGATTCAAACCCCTAGGTTGGGACTGATGGCGACGATGCTTCGTCCTGACGAGCGATAGACGGATGCCGGCCCACGCCGGTACTACGTACGGGCAGGTGAAATGACTCTGAAATTCTTAACGTTCAGGTGTTCCATGCTTTCGCGTTCGCTTGGCTGTTTGTTGTTGGTCTCATGCGTCCTGGCGACCGCCTGTAACAAGCCTGCGACCGAGCTGGTCAACGAAACAAAACCCGCAACCGGAACCAAGAAGACAGTTGACAGTGCCGAACCTATCAACGGCAACGCCTTAGAAAACGTCGTGCCAGCAGACCACGACTCGGCCAATTCACTGCAGGCGATTCCAGGCCTCTCTCAAAAGGCAGCGGATCCGGACGTCGCGGCAGAAGTTGCTCGAGTCGACCCCAAAACTGATGGCTGGGATACGGAAGCTCTTAACGAACACGCGCTTGCTCAACTGAAGCGACTCGCGAAGTGGTTAGAGCACGGAGACGATTCCCAAAGTCTTCCCAACGTACTTGCACCGACGATCCAGGCAACTTCGCTGAGGCCTGAACCGCTTGCAACTGTGTTCGATGACTCTGGGATTGAGGTGAAACGTTGGGAGGGAACGCAGCACACAGGCTCCTATTCCACTGAGCAGATGCAAAGGCGGCTGGCTGAACTACTGCCCGAGTTACAGTCGGTACACGCAGAATTCAAAATCATCGGCATTGATTTGGGCGTGGCTGAGCAACAAGTGATCGACGAA
>CAYQMZ010000738.1:0-4218 GCA_964418725.1 uncultured Pirellulaceae bacterium | reverse complement strand
TCACCGAGGCGGTCGAGTGCTTGATTGAACGATTCTTCGGCTTCGCTGCGACGCAGGTGCTCGAAGAAGTCGTTGTGCAGTTCGAGTACCCGCTCGCTGATTGGGAACGGATTGTCGTTTGTAGTTTGAGTCAGCAGGAACTCGACGGCAGCGTCGATCAACGCATTGTCGACGGCGCCGGTCATAAGAACGCCACCGGTCCTCGCAGTGGAGTTTGGCCGAAGTCCATTATCACCGTAGCCTGGGGCAACGCCCCGGGTTGGGTTCGCCACATGACCGGTTTGGCCGAAGGCCATATTCACATTGGACGCGGAGGGTGAGTATGGCCTTCGGCCAATCATGTCTCCGTTTGGTTCGGTACCTGGGGCGTTGCCCCAGGCTACGGTGTGTTTGGCCGTTGGCCAAGTTTCCTCGGTCGAGTTGCTAACCGCTTGGTTTGCTGAGATCGTCTTTGCTCGCAATGTTGCGGCGACCAATTGTCGCAGCCGAGGCGCAAACTGAGCACGACCGTCCATCTCAGGGAAGACGGCAGCGATTTGTCCTAGCTCAGCGAGCTGAGGTTCTAGCGTGGCCTTTAGGTCGGCGAGGTCAGGCGTGACGGGCCATGTCCATGCGAACTCGGCCAAGGCACGAGCCTGTGATGGATATTGGAGTTGGCCAATCGAGGTTTGCAAGTCGAGGAGCCCACGAAGGATCTTCGCAGCATCGTGATCGTGTACACCCTTCACGTAACCTTCCATATGGCGAGGCGACATGAACTTTTGGACGGCGCCCGTGAGTTCTTCCTCGCTCATGGCAAGTAGTTCGGTGGCGGACGGCAATAGCTGTGTGGCGCTGGCTTTGCCAGTGTTGTTGTCGGGATCACTGGCAGAGCCAGTGCCACCCATGACAAATTGGAAGCCTATCCCACGAAGCATCTGGTATGCCAAGTACTCTGCTCGGTAGACGTCCGTGCCTTCCGACACGTAGTCCTGCGACCACACGTCCATCGTGGACATGAAGTCCACGTTCTCGATTTCTTCCAGGAAGTTCGTTCCGGTCAAATGGAACTGCATGCGATCGTTCTTCATGACCGTGGTCAGATCCAGATCCTGCACGTTCACCGAGAAATGATGCTGACCGAACTTGATGACGTTCTCGCCACCGACGAAAAGCTCTTGACGGTCCTTGAGCTGGCGAACCGCGTCTTCACGGATCGTTTTCAAGCGACTTTGAATGTCACCGACTTTGACGCTGTCTTCGAGCTCGTTTAACTGCTCGATGATGTCGCGGACTTTCTCAACCATCAGATCCGCGGCGAAGTAGCTGTGGATCTCGTTGACCGAATCAAGCTGGCCGACACGCGTCTCGATGCCCTTCAGGATTCGCTCGGCGGCGGATTGGAGCGTCGTGGCTCGTTTGTTCCGAGCTTCAACCAACGCAACCTTCTTGCCGTCGAATGCGGAATAGACTTCTTCGCGCTTCTCGGATAGTTCCAAAACGAAATCATCGAACTCGGCAAAGCGGCCTTCGAGTTCCTCGATCTGCACCATCAACTTCGTGAGGTACTCGTCGCATTTCTCGGGCGTATCGCAGACGTCGAGGAAATTCACGACTGCCTGATTCAGCAGTTTTACCTGCGAATGGAATTCGGCCTTGCCCTCGACCGACATCAGCTCCTGCGTCTTCTTCTTGAGCGCAGCCCGAGCCTGATTCACTTGCGAGTAAATCGCCGAGATATTGTCGATGATGTCCGTTCGCTGAGTCGCGTCGTCTATCTTCAGATTGCTGACGATGTCGATCAGCATCTCCAGCTCGTTCGAGCTATCACTGATCTCTTGCTCAAGCTGCTTCGCGTCGGCTACCTTCGTCAGGTCGTCGATCTGCGCACGGCGAGCTTCGACCGCCTGCTCGTACGGAGTCAGCGAATCGTCACGCAGCAGGAACTCGACGCAGTGATGCGACTGGCGGTCCGAATTGTCGATGACGTTCTGCTCGAGCTTTTCGACCGATTCAAGATCGATGTATCGCAGTTCTTTCAACGAAATCAGCTCGCCGCGGACCTGGCGCAGCTCCGCCAGCGACGCTACGAAGTCGTTGATGTGTTCGTACCGACGTGACTTGATTGCGCGGATCGTTTGGTCCGTATGTGCGGCAGCCGATTCAAATTGTTGCTTGGTGTTGGCTCGAACGCGGACGACTTTCTCGAATTCTTCGACGGCAGCGTTCGCCGCACCTTTGACTTCCGTCAACGCGACTTCCAAGTGAAAGGTGTCGTCGTTGTTTAGCCAGTAGTACGAATCAAGCACATCCGTCGATTTCTTAACGAGATCGACATAGAGGTTTTCGTACGAGTCATCTCGCTCGGTCAGCCCTATGATCTCATGGCACTCGGCCATCCCGCGGACGATGTCCTGATTGCCGATCTTGTATAGGAGCGACGACGTGTCGGTGTCTGGCGTGAAGTCATCGCCGACATACGGCGTCTGCCAGATCTGCAACGCATGGTGTTTTTGTGGCTCGCCGCCCGACTTGAAGAACACGAGGTGTCCGTTGTCGAACTGCGAATAGCCATTGCAGATGATCGGCGTCGCGACGCGTTGCTCGATCACGTTGTACGACAGCAGCACGTACGTACCGGTGTCGCCGTTGTAGAAGACGTAGAGGTAGTCTTCGCCGTTGGGCGATGCGATGCGGCGCTCGAACAGCAGGTTCTGCAGGTTCGACTCGAACGTTTTGTGTTCACCGGTTTGCAGGTAGTAGCCGTTCGAGAAGATCAGGCCGTGACCTTCCGGCAGCAGCACGCACGCCGTCTCGATTGTGTCGAGTCGCTTGACTTGTTTTACTTTTTCGCTGTAGACGAGATAGCGGAATTGCTCTTCCTGATAAGGACGCATCTTCAGCAGGATCAAATCGCCGACGATTGCGTAGAAGATCTCTGCGTCGTCCAGCGTTTGATCTGGATCGTCTACGGGCTCGGCGTAGATGCCTTCGCCCAGTTCGGTATTGTCTTCGACTATGATCGTGAGGTCGCCGCCCACGGTTTCGACGAAGATGCGATCTTCGATCGAGATATGTGGGTGGGCTCCGTGACGATGTAGGTCGCGGTGTGTGCGCTTCCACTCGAAGTCATGCTGCGACGGGAAGCGGACTTCATGGTCGCTCCGCGCGTCGACGTACTTCAGCGTATCGTCGTCGATCAGCCACTTGAAGGCCTTAATGTCGCCGCCAGATTTGCCGACCTGGAAGACCAAGTACAGGTACGTACCGCGGACGAAGAATTTTGAAAAGGTGGTCTTCTTGTAATACTTGTAGAGTTGCTTGAAGTCGGCTTCGAAGTTCTTGTCGGCGAAGAAGTCCGTACCTTCCGCGTGGAAGATTCCGTCTTTCAGGGAGTAGACCTGTAGGACGTCCTCGATGTTGGTCTCCGAGCGGAGGCCCATTTGGACGTTGTAGCCGAAGAGGACTCGGTCTCCGATCGCCACGATATCCCGAGGCACGCAGTTGTTGCTGGTGCTGATTCGCTCGGTGGCGAGCAGTTTGGTTTCGATGGAACCAAAGACGTTGCGGCGAGCTTCGTTGAGCTGGTCAAGCCGCGATTTGAGATCCGCCGCGTGTGTGTTCAGGCGATTGCGGATGATCTCGTAGGTGGAACGCTCGAGTTGAACGTCGTTTTGAGTTTCGTTGGTGGTTGTTTCGTTTTCGATTGTTGTTGACATTGATTCCGCCGGGTAATTGGTTGACGGTTTGTTGATGATTTGTATTTGGGTATTTCGTTGAGTGGTGCGTTTGGTTGATCGGAATCGGCGTTTGGAGATGCGAATTCGAGCGATTTTCACAACGCTCCGGCACGCGGATGCAGCACGTTTTGGCCGAGGCGTTTTTGGCCGAAGGCCATCGTCACCGTAGCCTAGGGCAACGCCCTAGGTAGGTCGGAACGCGCCAACCGTTTTGGCCGAAGGCCATATTCACATTGCGCTGGTGACCGGTTCATTTTGAATATGGCCTTCGGCCAATGCGTTTCGGGGGAGACCGGAAACCTAGGGCGTTGCCCTAGGCTACGATGTGTATGGGCTTCGCCCAATTTCGCTTGCGCCTCGGATGAACCGCGTTCTCCCGAACGCGGCATCATTGCTGTCGCACTAATCCCAGACGTATTGCTCGTCGTATTCGACGCCGCATCGCTCAAGAATCTCCCGGAACTCTTCCTGAAACGTCTTCTTTTGATGATGCTCCTCC
>CAYQMZ010000737.1:0-4219 GCA_964418725.1 uncultured Pirellulaceae bacterium | reverse complement strand
GGTTGGCGTCAGCATTTCGGGCATGCCTGGGCCGCCTTGGGGACCTTCGTAGCGAATGATCACGACGTCGCCCTTGTTGATCTTCTTTTCTTCCAGCGCCACCAACATGTCTTCCTCTGAATCGAACACATTGGCAGTCCCTTCAAACATCAATCCTTCCTTACCAGTGATCTTTGCAACGGCGCCCTCGGGAGCCAAGTTGCCTTTCAAAATCTGGATGTGACCAGTTGGCTTGATGGGATCTTTTGAAGCACGAACGATCGACTGCCCATCTTTCAATCCGGGCAACGCTTCGATGTTTTCTCCCAATGTCTTGCCAGTGACTGTCTTGCACTGACCATTGATGTAGCCATCGGCCAGAAGTTGCTTCATAACAGCCGGCGTGCCACCCACCGAGTGGAGATCTTCTTGTACAAACTTGCCGCTGGGCTTCAGGTCTGCCAAATAAGGCACTCGATCACTGACGGCTTGGAAGTCGTCAATCGTCACTTTCACGTCCACCGACCTCGCCATGGCGATCAAGTGCAGAACGGCATTCGTCGAACCGCCCAAGGCCATCACAATTGTCATTGCGTTTTCAAAAGCTTCGCGAGTCATGATGTCGCGGGGCTTCAGATCTTGTTCCAGCAAGTTGCGAATGGCAGCACCTGCGTTGAAGCACTCCGCCAGCTTGTCCGGATCAACGGCGGGAGTCGACGCACTGTAAGGAAGCGACATTCCCAAAGCTTCAATCGCGCTGGCCATGGTGTTGGCGGTGTACATTCCGCCACAGGCTCCGGCTCCCGGGCAACTGACTTTGACGATTTCTTTGCGTTGTTCTTCGGTGATCGTACCGGCCAAGTACTCGCCGTACGATTGGAACGCAGAAACAATATCGCGCGATGTCTCTTGCCCGTCGTTTGCCTTGTTTTCGAACGAGGTACATCCAGGCTTAATCGTACCGCCATAAACCATCAGTGATGGACGATTGAGTCGCCCCATCGCGATCAGACAGCCCGGCATGTTCTTGTCACATCCAGGCAGCGTCACCAAGCCGTCATACCATTGAGCTCCCATCACTGTTTCAATGGAATCAGCAATCAGATCTCGCGATTGCAGCGAAAAACTCATGCCTTCGGTGCCCATCGAGATCCCATCGCTTACCCCGATGGTATTGAATCGCATCCCAACCAGCCCAGCATCGCTGACACCTTCCTTCACCTTCGCAGCGAGGTCCAGCAGGTGCATGTTGCAGGTGTTGCCCTCATACCAAACACTGGCGATTCCCACCTGGGCCTTGTTCATGTCCTCTTCGGTCATGCCCGTGCCGTAGAGCATGGCTTGTGAAGCACCTTGGCTCTTAGGCTGGGTAATGCGTTGGCTGTACTTATTGAGTGCACCGTTATCGGACATAGTGTTTCCTGTTGTTGGCCATCAAGTCGCATCGCGACCAGTTACCGTTTGGGCGAGCCAAGGGACGCTCGCTGGTTATCGTGTCGTGGCGTTCGCTGCGACGAATCCACCACGCGTGCTCGTTTTCAACTACCAAGCTCGCTATTCTAGTAACCATCGATAACGACCACTAGACACTTAAGGATGTCACAAATGGGTAGCCCAACGGTTCGCTTCATCCAAATCCTGCTACTACACAGCGTGGCCGCATCCCTCATGCTCTTGCCCACGGCATTGGCGGAAGTTGCTGGGGGAAAAAGCCCCGCACTCAAACCCGACAAAGATGGTTTCGCAGCCATCTTTGATGGCAAGACGCTCAATGGCTGGACGGGACACGCCAAACTGTTTCGTGTCGAAAACGGAGCAATCGTCGCCGGCACCATGAAGGAAAAAGTACCGAACAATGAATTCCTAACCTTCAACCGGGAATTCCAAGATTTCGAATTGCGGCTCAAGTGCAAGCTGGTCGGTAAGGGTGGCAACGCGGGTATTCAAATTCGAAGCCGCCGACCCAATAAGAAAGAACTCGAATCCAAGGACCCCAAGACTCGGTTGCCAGCTCACGAAATGGTCGGCTACCAAGTCGACATGGGCAAAGCGTGGGAAAAGGTATGGTGGGGCAAGCTCTATGACGAGTCGCGTCGCCGAAAAGTCCTCGCCGGTCTTTCCGATGAGAAGCTCGAGAAGCTCACCAAATTCGGCGATTGGAATGACTACCGAATTTGGGTGAAGGGAAACTCGATCAAAATCTGGCTGAACGGCACGCAAACCGTAGACTACGTCGAGAAAGAAGACGGTATCGCGAACAAAGGTCTGATAGGACTGCAGATCCACGGCGGTCCACCGTCGGAGGCTTCCTACAAAGAGATTCGCATCAAGGAACTGAACTAATACGGACGCGTTCAAGGAGGCTACCGATGACTATCAACTTCATCTATTTCGATCTGGGGCGCGTGCTGCTGGACTTTACTCACGAACGCGGGTTCGAACAAATCGCCGCCGCATCGGGGCTGACCGCACAAGCAGTGAATGACGCAATGATGAAAAGCGGTTTGAGTGACCGCTACGAGACAGGCGAACTAACCTCAGAGGAATTCCATAAGGCCTTCTGCGAAACCACGGGGAGCCACATATCCCTAGATGACCTTATGACTGCCTGGGGAGACATTTTCGACTTGATGCCAGCAACCGTGGCCTTGGCTGCCAACCTTCGCTCAGCCGGCAATCGCATCGGTATTCTCTCCAATACTTGTGCTGCCCACTGGGAGTTTGCCGCAAGAAAATTCCGCGTACTGGATCAGATTTTTGACCCCGTCGTCACGAGCTACGAAGCCAAATCAATGAAGCCCGACGCCGGCATCTACCAAGCCGCAGCCCAAGCGGCCGCATGCGACCCGGGCAACTTATTCTTCGTTGATGATCGAGAAGAGAACGTCGAAGGCGCAAGAAAATTAGGATGGCACGCCGTGCTGTTCCAGTCTGCACGCCAACTATCTCACGACTTGGAAGCCTTGGGCGTCGAATTCAACCGGTAACCGACAACGTCGTACCCTTGCGTGACCTGCCTCGTGGTCGGTTGCATGCGTGCTCGGCTATTACGGCTATCTGAGTAAGTCGAGCCGAACATCTAGCACGACCCGTGCTACAAACGCTACAACTTGCCTCGCCGTCAAAATGAATTTTTCGCTGACGAGCGTTTGAAGTGCTACATTTTCATTGGAACTAGTCGTAAGGCTTGCCTCGCCGCCAAGGTCATACGGTTTGGCGAAGCCTGCATCAGGCAAAACCAGTTCCAGTCTCCGAGAGCACGAGCAGCCAACAGGCTGCCGAATCGGAAAACACTTCATCCCCGATCAGATCAATATGAACGAGAACCTGCTGTTGGATCGTCCGTCGGATATCGAAGAGTCGCCAGTTTCCAAACCTGGCATGGGTGCAAACCTCAAGGATGGCACTTGCCACTTTCGCGTTTGGGCTCCGCATGCGGATCGTGTATCCGTAGTCGGTTCCTTCAACGACTGGAACCCTTCCACAGACTTCCTGCAGCACGAAGGATCGGGCTACTGGGCTGGCGAAGTCCAGGAAGCTAAGTACCGCGACGAGTATAAGTTCGCGATCTACAACGGCTTCGACATTCTGATGAAGAACGACCCTTACGCGAGGGAGATGACGAACTCCAACGGGAACAGCGTCATCATTGATCCAAGCTTCCACTGGGGCGATACGCAGGGATATCGAACGCCGCCTTGGAATGAGTGGGTGATCTACGAACTGCACATCGGCACGTTTCATGACGACCCTTCGGAGCGACCCGGCAACTTTGATCGTGCGATCGAGAAACTCGACTACCTGGCCTACGAGCTGGGCGTCAACGCGATCGAGATCATGCCCTCGGCCGAGTTCCCAGGATCTCACAGTTGGGGATACAACCCGGCGCATCAGTTCGCAATCGAGCGTGACTATGGCGGGCCGAAAGCTTTTCGACGATTCATCAAGGCCGCTCACGAGCGTGGCCTCGCCGTTATCTTGGATGTCGTCTACAACCATCTAGGCCCGTCCGACATTGACCTTTGGCAGTTCGACGGCTGGAGCGATTTCGGTCACGCAGGTGGCATCTACATCTATGACGACAACCGAGCGCACACACCTTGGGGACACACGCGACCAGATTACGGACGCGGCGAAGTGCGACAATTTCTAAGAGACAATGCATTGTTCTGGTTGGAAGAATTCCAGCTAGACGGTCTACGTTTCGATGCAACGTCCTACATTCGATCGGTCAACGGGT
>CAYQMZ010000736.1:0-4219 GCA_964418725.1 uncultured Pirellulaceae bacterium | reverse complement strand
TTGTGGAACGTACGCCACCTTGCCTTTCGCCTTGTCAGCATGCTCACCGAACAGCCGAACTTCACCGACATCCGGTTTAACGAACCCAAGAATCGACTTGATCAGCGTCGACTTGCCCGATCCATTGGGCCCGATTACGCCAACCAGTTGACCGGGCGCAATCGAGAAAGAGATGTCCAGCAGCGCCGGCACCGGTCCGTAGCTGACAGTCAGATGGTTTACCTCGATCGCGGCCTGCGTCGCGGTAGATTCGCTTGGTGACGTTGTGTCTGCGTTCTCAACCCGCGTTCCGTCTTGCTTAACCATCGGAAGCCTCCGAACTATCGCTATCCGAAGCCGATTCGGCGTCATCGATTTTTAGTTCGACCGTACCTTGAAGCACATCTCCCGCAGCCGACCACAGCGTTTTTTGGGCAACCACCGCGCCATCGCGAAGTACCTGCACCCGAGCCGCATTCGCCTTCAACTCCGAGATGTTACTGGGCGACGCCTGAACGAAGAATTCATTCACTCCGATCACAGCACCGGATATGGAATCCACCTTGATCGGTGAGTCGGCAGCCAGCACCGCGTCAGTTCGTCGCAGGACCTCCTTGCCGTTCATCTGAACTAACAAGCTAGGCGCATCTGACACATCAAGTGCGAACTCATCAGGCCCTGCATCGAACGACAGCGTAACGTCGACGCTGTACTCGCCCGGAGCTTGGATGAGCACTGCGCCGCTGGAGCCTTTCTGCACCTGCGGATTTAGGCCCAAGAACCACTTGGTTCCGGCGAGCAGCCCAACGGTTAGTACTAACACTAGAAAGGGACGCATTTTTTACCGCGTTCAATACAAGTAATCTGACTACTTCAGACCGCTGACAATTTTGATCACGTTTTCACGCATCATGCCCAAGTAGAATTGGCCCGCCGATCCCGGCTTGCCCATCGAATCGGAATAGAGTTCGCCTCCGATTTCAACGCCTGCTTCCTTGGCAATCTCCGTGATCAATTCCTTGCTCACACTGGTTTCAACAAAAATCGAGCGGACGCCAAACTTTCGAATCGAATCGATGGACCGCTGGCGACGTTCCGGCGTGAGCCCACCGCCCACTTCTTGCCCGGTGGACCAGCCGGCAGGTGCAGCACTCTTGAAACCATAACGCTGACAAAAGTAGCCAAATGCGTCATGGCTGGTTACTAAGATTCGTTTCGCCGGCGGGATCTGATTGACTTGCTTCTGAATCCACGCGTCAAGCGTCCCCAACTGCCGCAGGAATAGCTCAGATCGAGCCTTGTATTCGTCCGCGTGGCTTGGATCGACCTGCGAGATGCCTCGCAAAATGTTTCGCACATACTGACCTGCATTCGTCGGAGTAAACCAAGCATGTGGATCATGGATCGGTTGGCCTCCTTCGTCGATCATCAGTGGCGTCACCTTGTCCACGCAGATGACGAGCTTCTTCTGTGCGTCGTTCGCAAGCCGTTGCATCCAGTCGCCACCTTCCAAGTGCCAACCGTTAGCGAGGCACAGATCGGCCGCTTCGACCATTGCGACGTCACCAGGCTTCGTTTGATACAAATGGGGATCGACGCCCGCCCCCAAAACACAATCGACGACGCAACGGTCCCCGACAATGTTTCGTGCAAAGTCTGCGATCTGAGTCGTCGAACAGACGATCCGCTTCTTCGGGCCTTCGTCCGCTGACAACGCGTTGGGCAGAAGCCCAAATAATACCAATGTGAAAATCACAGAAGTGGCCACTGGCCACGCTGATTTCAGGTGTCGGAAGCGGCGGACGGTATCTGCAAACCATCCAACGGCATTGAAGACTTGAGCATCCGAAGTTTTGTGTGGCAATCTTCGATTCATTGCGTGATCCGTGCTGTGGAGCAAGATTGTAGCATTGGCTACATTTCGGTTTTCGCTCAGTGTAGCATATGCTACAAATAGTGAAAGAGGAGACTTTTGCACGTCACCCAGACAGTCGAGGCGAGAGAGGCGTGGGCAGAGAGACAAAAGACAATACCCAGACCGTCGGCCATCGCCGAACCAGGCGAGACCACGCGACGGAGACTGCGGAAGACTATGTCGAGGCAGTTGCCGATGTGCTGGATGAGCAAGAAACCTGCCGCGTAGTGGATTTGTCACGCCGATTCGGTGTCAGCCACGTAACGGTAACCCGCATCATCGCGAGACTTCAAGAGGAAGGGCTCGTTCGCACAGAAGCCTATCGCCCTATCGAACTCACTCAAAAGGGCAAACGCTTGGCACGGATGTCTCGAGAACGGCACGAATCCGTCTTTCAGTTTCTGCTGGCGATTGGCGTCGATAAACAAACCGCCGCCGTGGATGCAGAGGGTATTGAGCACCATGTCAGCCCAAAGACACTCGAGAAGTTCGACGCGTTCGTACGGAAGCATCGCGGCAATCCCGTGAAATAGCTCGCCTTCGCCCACCCACTACGCGTGCATTACCTGGCCGCCGTCCACGTTCAGCGTTTGACCGGTGATGTTCTTCGCCGCCTGGGATGCAAGGAAGTAAATCGCCTCGGCCACATCGTCGTTTGTCTGCCAACGGGCAAGCGGGGCGATTTGCTGAATCTTCTGTTCCGCCCAATCTTCATAACTCAGCGTGTTTTCTTCCGAGGCACCTCGCCACGCCTCCCACACCTGGCGGTTCATGGGCGTCTTTACCATGCCTGGCGACACGGCGTTCGATCGAATGCCGTAGGGCGCGAGGTCCTTCGCGGCACACTGCATAAAGTTGATCAGTCCTGCTTTGGCTGCGCTATACGGTGGATCCGTCTGCGAACCAATCTGGCCGGCGACCGACGCGACGAAACAGATCGATCCACTGCGTCGCGGCAGCATCAGAGGCAAAAAGACTTGCGCCACATTCACCGGTGCGACCAAGTTCACGTTTAACGAATCAGCCCACAGTTCTGGCGGCTGATTCCAAAACGGAAAACCGAAGACTCCAGAACACTTGCCGATGGACACCACAATGTGATCAGGCACACCAAACGCTTCACAGATTTCTTCGGCTGCCGATTGCAAGCTCTTAAAATCGGTGGCGTCGATCTGAAAGCTTCCTGCTAGACCATCGCTCTGATCAATACTTGCTTGGTCGATACCGACAACCGTTGTTTCGCTAGACCGAAATCGAGCGGCAGTTGCCTTGCCAATACCGCTGGCCGCGCCAACGACCAAAGCGATTTTCTTTCTTTCCATAGCAGTAATTCAATTCAGTCTCAAAGGATGTACTCAGTCCGTCCGCTCTCGTCTCGCAGATTCACTTGGCCCCAGACGAGCTCAACGCCTACAATCTCGCCATTGGAATGTCTCGGTTGAGAGAGGCTGCACGCAGGGAATTGCGTTGCTACCGAGACGCTAGGCGATTCTTCATGTTTGTTCTTAAATCGGAAGGTGAACGAGCTGTATGTCGGAACAGGGAAACGAAACCAAGGCGGAAATCAAGCAAGTCAGCGCGTACTTACGATGTCACAACGCGGCGGCTGCTATCCGATTCTACAAAACTGTGTTCGCAGCCGAAGAGTCGTTTCGACTTACTGAACCGAGTGAACGCGTCGCACACGCGGAATTGCTGATCGGCCCGTCCGTCGTCATGGTTTCGGACGAATACCCCGAAATGGGCTGCATGAGCCCAACGTCCCTGGACGGCACCAGCGTCGGCATCTATTTGCAAGTATCCGATGTCGATTCCGTCTTCCAACAGGCTCTGTCGGAAGGAGCCATGTCACTCAGCGAGCCAACCGATCAATTTTACGGCGAACGTTCCGCCAAGCTCCGCGATCCCTGGGGCCACGAATGGCTGATTGGTCAACGCAAGGAAGACCTTTCACCGGTCGAAATGCAGGAACGCTTTGACGCGATGATGTCGGACGCGTCCGAGTAGACCGTTATCGATTTGACGGATACAAGCCCGACAGGGCTTAAGCCCAATAGCCCATTGCGTCCTGCTGCAGGACGCAATGGAGCCTGACTCTACGATTCCTACTGGTACGCTTTCAAAACGACAAAGCGATCACCACCGCTGCCGTCTCGTCGCGTATCTCGGACCAGCATCAAGATGCCTTCGGACAACGATTCGTTCCGCACTGCTCTCTTGAATGAGTCAACAGAACTCACGGGCGTGTTGTTAACCTGACGAATGATCATACCCGGTCGCAGTTCTTCGTCTGCAGCCAGACTGTCCGTACTGACTCTCGTGATG
>CAYQMZ010000735.1:0-4231 GCA_964418725.1 uncultured Pirellulaceae bacterium | reverse complement strand
CGTTGGTTCAACGCTTCTTCGCCGGGTCGGTCCCGAGCTTGTTTGCTGGATCATGGGCACGGCAAGATGATCTCGATCGGCTCGCCCTATGGCATAGATTCGCACTCGCAAGAGTTCAAGCGCTTGATAGCGAATGAGATCTTGTCGCCGCGCACCGATGAGTTGAATCGCCAGTGAATCGGTGAGTCCCTGTTGTTGATCGAATTCGCGAACGAGAATCGCTCCTTCGCGCGAAGTAACCCGTTGATCGACAGCGTGAACTTTGATCGAGCGGTTGAGTTCCGGTCGAACTGGTTGGTTTGAGCTTCACCCATCGCGTGATGCCTCCGTGTTTCGTTAGTATCCAATGCAACCCTATATACGCGGAGCTTCACGTGATGGTCTTCTGACTAGTCGAATTCGACGGTGAATAATCCGGGATTAAAGTCGTGCAGTTTGGGATTTGCTAAATGAATATGAATCAACATCTCCGTCAATTTCTGCCACTCGTCTTGCTGCCGCTGATGGCAATGCAAGGCGTTTGTCAAGACGATAACGGTGTCAGGGGATTTACGATTTCTCTGGGTACGTGTTATGACGCTTTTATCGTCCTCAACGGCGAAGCCGTGAGAGAAGAACTAAGACTCACGGACGACGAGAAGCAACGTGCCGGGCAGCTAATGCACTCGCTTTTCCAATCAGATGATTGGCGCAGCATTGGTGAAATGGTGGGCGAACAGCGAACGAGTACCTGGGATGCTGCGGCCTACTGCAAGGATGTCCTGCTGAACAACTCTCACCCTGTGCACTCTTCCAATGAACGTATCCTAGCTGATGTTCGTGAACTTCTAGGCGACAAGCGGTTTGCGCGGTTTCGTCAGTTGCATACGCAGGCAATGGTGAACGACGGTATCTTTGACTCAGTCATTCTGCTCAACAATATCAAAGTTAAACCTGAAGAATACGCTGAGTTGCATCGTTTCGCCGCGGAAAAGCGAAAGCATCGACCGGAGCGTGACACGGCAGAATGGACGCGCAAATCACGGTACCATGCCGCAGTCAGAAGGCTCATCACTCCCCGGATTGACGCGGCTGCGATTGAGGAAAAACTCGGAGAAGAAACTGAATCCGTTTTTCGACTCCCAAGCTCCACCGGCGATGACGAGGACAGGTTCGGATTGAAGATCTCTTTGGCCTTCCTGACGTCCAACCCTGGTGTACAGCAAGAATTGGGGATGACTGTGAAGCAGGCGATAGACGCAAACAACTATCTGAAGCAGGCTGTGACTGAACGGAAACGCACTTCGCATCTACTTGAAACTCTCGAGTCCGACTCGAAAAAAAATCAAACCATCAAGGCCTTCAATCGAAAGATTCGCAACGACATCGAAGACATTTTTAATTCAGATCAGCTACCTGCTTTTAAACGAAGTGCGTGTCAGTACCTTCTTGCCCAGGGCGACATAAAATCAGCACTCCAACTCGTTGGCATTGATGCCGAGATCGACGAAGAATGGTGCTTAATCTGCGACGAGGCGCAGTACAGAACCTTTGTGGATGAGTTCCGTTTGGGGATCGAGATCTTGCAAGAACTCGTCGGCCAACGTGCGGTGAAACGCCTATGTGGAAACATCGTTATGCCAGCAAGTGCGTATAGCGTGTCAGGCGGAGCGGAATACTTAAAGACGGAGCGCGAACTGCGAAAGGAAATCAGCGACGAATTGCTAACGAATCTCAGCAAGAAAATACCGAATCCACGCAGGTAGCGAGGTAGCCCGCCAGTCGTTATAAGAAATGTTTGACGCGTCAACTTTTGATTCGAACGGCTGACTGTTGGAGCAATTGCAATGAAAAGACTGGCTATTGCCACCATGTCGCTATACTTGGCTTCACATTCGGTGTGCGCAGAGACGATTCGAGCTGAATTCATCGAACCGGAAAGCAATGAAAGCATTGCTGCATTGACAATGGCCGTTCCAGCAACGCACGAGTCAATTGTTCGCTTGAATTTTACTGATGTAGGGCAAGATCTGTTCGGATTCGGTCCGGTTTATGAGGGCGCATTTGATCGATCAACTAACCTAGTCGAATGTGTTGATCCTTGTGTTGATCTCAGCTCAATTGATAGCGACAACGGACTCCCTTCGGTTTCCTTTTTCTCCGACGATAACCCTCCATCGACACCCTTGATTGACGAAGGTGTGACGCAGTCTGAGTTTTCTATTCGATTCGGTACAAACTCATTTGATTCGCTCACCCTGTCCGCACTAGGCTTGCGAATCGAGGTCGTTGGAAACTGGGTCGTTACCGTTCCAGAACCAAATTGCCCACGGGAAGTCTGGTGTCTGATACTCTCGGCAGTGGCCGGTTTGATTCGAACACGTAGAAAGAAAAGCAATGCGTACGATTTTGCTTTCGATGTATCTAGTTGGAGTGAGTTCAGCAATCAGCATGGGAGCTGGTGTCGTAGCGGAGTTCCGCGAAGTTGAGACACTCGAACTCGTTGCGATAATCGAGCTTTCTCAGCTCCCTGCGATCCACGAAAACGTGGCCGCACTTACTTTTTCACAGCGTGGAGAAGAACTGCTTGGTTTCGGTTCTGAATACCATGGCACGTTCGACCGGTCGACCGGCGTGGTCGAATGCAGGGATCCTTGCCGTGGATTCACGTCCGTCGATCACGACAATGCACTGCCACAGTTCGCTGAGTTCATAGACCTAGACCCTCCGACCACGCCGTTTTTTGATGACGAATTCGGTTTCTCGCTTCAGTTCGGTGAAGACCCTACTGGCGTACCATCACATATTTTGATCGGCAACGCTGAATCTATCTTTCGGGTTGCGGGACGATGGACCATTGTCTCGGTACCCGAGCCCCGAATGAATTTGTTGACCGTTCTAGTCAGTTCATTGTTGCCACTCGCGCGAAACAGACGGCTCAGCAATTGATGACGCAAGTTAAGCCAATGTCTCAGGGAAGCCGCCTAGCAGTGTAGGCCCTGCTCGGACACCTTGGTGTTGTGTCGCTGACTCTAACGAGAGCCCGAACGGCCTCGCGAAACCGCTAGTGTCCGAAAGTTGCCCAACTGCCGACGTAAACCTCCGCATCACAGTCATTCTTTCCAAGTGCGGTCGAGCGAACGCAAATCGGTAAGCCCGTTCACGTTGTGTACTTCCACAAGTCCGCGCGAGGCGTTGGCCGCTAGGTCGCTCACTTCTTGTAGGAGCGTTCGAAACGCGATAAAACATCCAGCTATCACTGGGGTTGCCTGATGGGCTGGGGCAATGGTCCTCGGTGCGTGAATTCTTGGGGAGATGGGACGGAACCACTGGTCAGGCTTCGTTACTTTGGCGCAAATACATTTGAGTCAGTGCCTAACGTTGATGATTGCAAGAATGCCTAGCCGACTTGTTCGGTTGAGGTCAGTACCACGAACTACATTGCTCACGACAAGAGATCAAAGGGAATACGATGAAACCAAAACTACACAACGCCATGTGGCCTGGACTCGTTGGTAAGGGTGATGACGAAGGGCAAGAGCCAGCGATCAGCCTCGAAAGAATGTTGGACTTAACGGCCAACGCAGAAGTCAACGGCCAAAAATTCGAAGGCGTCGACTACTTCCTGTTCTTGCCACACACCGATCCAGATGCCAGCGATGACGAGTTGAAGCGGATCGCAGATCTGATCGCCAGCAAGGGCCTGAAGGTAGGTTCACTGGTTGCTCCTGTCTGGCCTGGCACCGTTGGCGATTCAGCCATGGGGTCTGATGAGCAACAACAGAAGTTCCTGACGGCTGTCGAAAAGGGATGCCGCATTGCGAAGGTATTCAACGAGCATGGCGTGCGAGAGTACGGTTGTATTCGGATCGACTCTGCCGAGTTCGGTGTCGAACAGTGGAAGGCGGATCCTGAGGCAAATACCAAGCGAATTGCTGATACGTTTCGCAAGGCTGCAAAAATCGCGGCGGACCATGGCGAGCGACTAGCAGCGGAAGGTGAAATCTGCTGGGCCGGGATGCACTCTTGGAAAGCGATGCTAAACCTGCTGGAAGAGGTCGGCATGCCAGAAACGCTTGGTTTCCAAGCTGACTTGGCTCACTCGTACACGTTCATGCTGGGCTTCAACGCTCCCGAGGATGCGTTGATCAGCCCCGATCATACGGACGAAGAGTTCTGGCCAGCTTACAAAGAGATGACCGACAAACTGCGTCCTTGGACGATCGACTTCCACGTCGCTCAGAACGATGGA
>CAYQMZ010000734.1:1789-4234 GCA_964418725.1 uncultured Pirellulaceae bacterium | reverse complement strand
TTGCTGGACGCATCTCTTCGGCACTAAATCATCTCTGATGTACCGGATCGTCTTCCTTTGCTTTGTCTTCTTGGGGTCAATCGTGACCGCAGAAAACGTTTTGGTGTTTAGCGATCTGATGATTCTCTCGATGGCATTGCCAAACATTCTGGGCGTAATTCTGCTTAGCGGCAAAGTACGAACAGCACTGGACGAGTATTGGAAGCAGTACAAGGCTGGCGAATTCAAGACCTACGGTGCGTAGATCCGAACGACGGCAGCATCAATGGCTTTCGCAATAGCTGACAATCAGCGATTCCAGACCATGTCGGGCCTGCCGCATAGTCACGCCCTGCAGCAACGCTTCCGCAAGTGGTAGGATCTGGCTATGACTGGTGCCCCCACTGACGATCAACCGATTGACGAACCCGCCGAGTCCGGAGACAAGCCCTCGGTCGAAGAACTGATGCGGGTCATCGAGTGCTTGGAACACGTCGCTGAAGATCGTGGCGTGCTACTCCCGCTCGGCAAGAAAGAGCGAGACCGTTTGGTTCGCGCGGCAAGCAAGGTTTCTCATCCGGGGCGCAGCGCCAGACGCCAGATTCAGAATGCGCATAAGCAACAGCGACGAGCTGCGGCCGAGAAAGAAAAAGCCCAGGACGAGCAACTGCTGGCAACCACTGGAATTCGCACGCACTTCAGCGTGCGTCAGATAAAGGCACCAACGCCACCCGAACCGTTCGATGCGCCGCTTCCGCCAACAGGCGAACACCCAGACGACCACTTTCGAGGCGAATTGAAGAGCGCCCGAAACTGCTACATTTGCAAACGCGATTTTCGCCGCCTGCACTTTTTCTACGACTCGATGTGCCCGGACTGCGCCGAGTTCAACTGGATAAAGCGAAACCAAACGTTCGACCTGACCGGTCGCTACGCCTTGCTTACCGGCGGCCGAGTTAAAATCGGATTCCACGCAGCGTTGAAGTTGCTGCAAGCCGGCGCACACGTGATCGTCACCACGCGATTCCCGCGCGATGCGGCAAAGCGATTCCTGGCCGAACCGGACAGCGGGCAGTGGCAACATCGCCTCCAGCTTCACGGCCTAGATCTTCGGCATACCCCAAGCGTCGAAGCCTTCGCGGACCACTTGTCACAATCGCTACCGCGACTGGATTTCATCCTGAATAACGCGTGTCAGACGGTGCGCCGTCCGCCGGGATACTACGGACACTTAATGGAGGATGAACGGCGACTTGCCAAATCACTGCCCAGCGATGCTCAAGCACTACTCGCTTCGCATGACGCTCTGGTAGAGGCGAAGGAAGCAACCGAGACAACCGAAAAGCTTCCCGTCGAGGTTAGTGGCACGCTTGCCGGAATCCAGCGAGCAGCCGAACTGTCCCAAGTACCGCTACTTCCAGACGATGACCTGCACGGACAAGAGACATTCCCCGTCGGGAAATACGACAGCGATCAGCAGCAAGTCGACTTGCGGACGGTGAACAGTTGGCGGCTAAAACTGGCAGAGGTCCCTACTGTCGAATTGCTGGAGGTCCAACTCGTCAACTCAGTCGCTCCGTTCATCTTGAACGCCAAACTCAAGCACCTGATGAACAAGACTAAGAATCGCGACAAGCACATCGTCAACGTATCGGCGATGGAAGGGATCTTCTATCGAGCCTACAAGCGGGACACCCATCCGCACACCAATATGGCGAAGGCAGCCTTGAACATGATGACCCGAACGTCCGCGATGGACTACGTTCGAGACGGCATCCATATGAACAGTGTCGACACTGGCTGGATCACCGACGAAGACCCCGCAGATATCGCCAAACGCAAACGAGACGACTTGAAGTTTCACTGCCCGTTGGATCAGATCGACGCGGCAGCTCGGATTTGCGATCCAATTTTCAGCGGACTAATTACCGGCGAGCACACATGGGGCAAGTTCCTCAAGGATTACCAAGTCGCGAACTGGTAACTAGTTCGCGAACTCTTGAAACAAAGCCACGTACAAACCGCAACAGACCAACGTCCAAACTCAAGCCCGACTAGCTCCAGGATCACGCGATGACTTTCAACCACGGCTTCAATCGGACACTTACAAGATCCGTAGCAACGAGCTTACTTTGCTCGCTTCTGTGCTCAATCAGCATTGCCGACGATTGGCCTCAATGGATGGGCACGCAACGCGACGGTGTTTGGCGAGAGCACGGCGTTATCGACGCCATCCCAGCATCAGGCCTGCCCGTCAAATGGCGAGTCCCCGTCTCGCTTGGCTACAGTGGCCCCGCTGTAGCGAACGGCAAGGTCTACGTCTTGGACTACGTGGCGTCGGACGGGGATGTGAAAAACGATCCTGGCGGCGCCCGCCAACGGTGGATGGCGACTACGTCTTTTCACTGGGTGCGGAAGGCCGACTCACCTGCCTAAACGCCAAGACGGGAGCTCTTATTTGGCACA
>CAYQMZ010000734.1:0-1689 GCA_964418725.1 uncultured Pirellulaceae bacterium | reverse complement strand
GCGGAAGGCCGACTCACCTGCCTAAACGCCAAGACGGGAGCTCTTATTTGGCACAAATCTCTTCCCGAGACCTACAACACCAAGACCGCGATTTGGGGCTATGCATCGCACCCGTTGGTCGACGGAGACTTGCTTTATACAATCGGCGGCCGCGACGGCTGCGTTGCCATCGCCCTCAACAAACACACGGGCGAAGAAGTGTGGCGAGCACTGAGCGCGAGAGATCAAGGCTATAACGCGCCGACGATGATCGAACACGCCGGCACAAAGCAACTGCTGATCTGGACCCCTAAATCGTTGAACGCATTGCATCCCACGACAGGCGATTCGTTCTGGTCACTGCCACTGGAGCCAGGCTTCAACATGTCCATCATGGGACCTCGCAAATCGGGCAGCTATCTTTATGCGAGCGCCATCGGCAACGTCTCAGCACTGATGAAACTGGACGACGAACAGCCGGGAGCTCAATTCGTTTGGAAGGGAAAACCAAAGACCAGCGTCTTTTGTTCGAACTCAACTCCGTTCATCGACGGAGACATGATCTATGGCTGCGATGTCGAAACCGGAGCGATTGTCGGCGCGTCGCTGAAAGACGGCAAGCGGCTATGGAAGACCACAAAGCCGACCGACAACAGCCCGCGACGCTCCAGGCACGCCACCGCCTTTCTCGTGAAACACGACGATCGCTACTTCCTGTTCAATGAACTGGGCGATCTGATACTCGCAAAGCTCTCCCCTGAGGGTTACGACGAAAAAGGGCGATTCCATATTCTGGATCCTACGAACGAGGCCTTTGGCCGCAGCGTCGTTTGGTCACACCCGGCATTCGCAAACAAATGCGTATTCGCACGAAACGACAAAGAACTGGTTTGCGTCGACCTGTCTAAGCACTAAATACTCAGATTGCCTCGATACCTTTGGGCTGGATTGTGCATCAATCACCGGCGAAGTTAGCTGACAAGATGAGAAAATCGGCAAACGAGACCATTCCATCCCCGTCGAAGTCTCCATCGGCCCAGACGGCATCCACTTGCTTTCCAAAGTTCGATGAAAGAATCAGGAAGTCTGCGAAGGTTACCTCGCCGTCTCGATTGGCGTCACCCGGGATGTCCTGAATATTCGCTGCCCCGGGCGTAGCTGTGGCCAACACAGCAAACATGGATGAGTCATCGGGCGATCGACCGTACGAGACATCGGTGGCCTGCTCGCCGAAATCGACGGAATCAATCAACGTCACGGCATCCGTGTCGTACAGCAACACACTTTCGCCGTCGGCAGAGAGCTTAAAGGAAGCGTGATTGTCACCTTGATCCGTGTCATCGTCAGCCCAAATGATCAGGTAGCCGCCCGCATCGATCGTTGATCCGTCCGGGAACTGCCACTTTGTTGGTTCCTCTGCATCATCCGAAAGATACATGCCGCTGAGGTCGACAGCCGTCGAACCGGTATTGTGCAACTCGATCCAGTCATCGAATGCACCGGGCTCATCAGGGTCTTTGACCACGCCGTCGTTGTCGGCCATAAATTCGTAATGACAACCGCTACGGCAGGCGGTTCGAGGTCGTACGCCTCCAACGCAGATGACAAGCTTTCTGCGCGAGTTCCAATAAAGCTAGTTAGTCCCAAGACAGTTCGGCGTCCGGAAGTTACGTTCGTGGTAAGATTCTGCTCAAACTGTGTGGTCGTGAA
>CAYQMZ010000733.1:3933-4238 GCA_964418725.1 uncultured Pirellulaceae bacterium | reverse complement strand
GGCCTTGAAGCTGATCGATAAGCAAAACGGTTTGCCTGCGTCGGCGTTTGCCTGAATGAAATCTCGGCCGAACGCACCATACGAGAGCGTCGAGTGAGGATATCGCTGTGCGTAGGCCTTCATGGACTTGTTTTTGGCAGTGTCATAGGACGTTTGCCCCGGACCAGCCCCCCATCGATCAAAGTCGTTGATTGGCAGTTTGGCTTTCTTTGGGCTGCTTGAATCGCTTCCCGGTTCGGCAACTTCGAATCCGATCTTTCCAGCGATGGCCGTCGTGTAACCCGCCTCTCGAAGAAGCACTGGGT
>CAYQMZ010000733.1:1335-3923 GCA_964418725.1 uncultured Pirellulaceae bacterium | reverse complement strand
GTTCACGCATCAGCGGACCGTGCATGAAATTGCAGCCATGCTTGAATTCGTACTTTCCTGTCATCACGGTGCAGCGACTTGCCATGCAAATCGCGGTAGTAACATAGTGCCGATCGAAGGTGACTCCGTCGTGCGCAAGGCGATCAATGTTGGGAGTCTGCACATGAGGTGTGCCATAGCAGCCCAGCGAGTAAGTGGTCTGGTCGTCCGACATCAGAAAGACGATGTTTGGCCGATCGTCTGCAAATGCTGAATTTGTCAACAACAAGACAGTGATGAATAGCAATATGCGGATCATATTCAAACTCGTTGGGTATCGATGCTGTACGTAGCGTTGAACGCCAGGGAATTACTATGCTCCGGCAGCGCGTTGCTTGCTGCGTTCGGCTTCCTTTTGCTTACGCTTCTTCTCATTGAGAAAGCGATACATGTTGAAGGCCTTCGGGAACGCCACTTCGTGTTTCGTTGCCCAGGCTTCCCACATGGCAATCATTTCGTTTCGCTTTTCGACTTTCTCTTCGAACAGATTGTGCATTTCAGTACGGTCTGTTGAGAGATCGTACAGCTCCCATTCTTTCTGGTATTCGCGGACGAGTTTCCAGTTCCCCCACCGCATGGCCGCGTTTCCTTCATGTTCCCAGAAAATCGGTTCTTCGTGAATCGGCTTTCGCGCACCGCCCAGTGATGCGGCGAATGACTTGCCCACGGTTGCCGGGATTCCCGTTGGATACTCAGCGCCCGCCAGTTCAATGCATGTGGGCATGAAATCGGGAAGGTAGGCGAATTGACGGACGAATTGCCCACGATGTTGTTGTGGAATTCCCGCAGGCCAGTGAGCGATCATTGGCGTGTTGGCTCCGCCCTCATGAACGAAGTGCTTGTAAAGTCGGAATGGGGTGTTCGAGGCATTCGCCCAGGCTAGTCCCTGTCGAACTCCTCCTGTACCTTCGGGTGGATTCTTGATCATCGCTTCGTTCCCGTTGCCCAGGCGTCCACCCTCCTGACAAGCGCCGTTATCGGACAGGAAGAAGATTATCGTGTTATCCAGTTTTTCGAGCGAACGCAGGTGTGCGACCAGCTTGCCAACGTTTCGGTCGATCGCATCAATGCATCCAGCGTAGGCGGCCATGATGGCATCGAGGTTAGTTCGCTGTTCGTCGGAAAGCGATTCCCATGTCGGCCCAACGTGGGGCGCGGGTTGTATGTCGTCGGGAAACAGGCCAATTGCCTTTTGCTTGGCAAGCCGACTGTTCATCAGTGCCTGCCAACCGCCCGTGTATTTGCCTTTGTATTTCTGGTAGTCGAGCCACTTTGCGTTCAGCGGCCAGTGCGGAGCATTGTGGGCTAAGTAAAGGAAGAAGGGTTTGTCGTCGTCATTACTGGCTTCCGATATGAAGTCGATTGCTTTATCCGTGAAGGCGTCCGTGGTGTAGAAGCCTTCACCCACTTCGATGGGGTCGTTTCCATCGGTGAGGCCGCGGTCTCCTGAGGGATTAAAATAGTTGCAAGCACCAGAGATGCAGCCGTAGTATTTGTCGAAGCCACGCTGCAGAGGCCAGCAGTCCTTGCTGTGGTATCCCAGGTGCCATTTGCCCGTCATCAAGGTGTGATAGCCTGACTTCTTGAGCACCTGAGCGAGGGTTGCGCAGTTGTCGTTGAGGTAACCTTGGTACGCCCCCTCAAAACCAAGCGGTTGATTGGGAGGTTCGGTCATGTGTCCGATTCCAGCCTGGTGTGGATGCAGGCCCGTCATCAAGCTTGCTCGCGTCGGACAGCATCGTCCACAGTTGTAAAACTGAGTGAAGCGTAGTCCGTTCGCCGCCAGTTGATCGATGTTTGGCGTTTCGATCTCACTGCCATAACAGCCAATGTCGGAGTAGCCCATGTCGTCCACCAAAATGATGACGATGTTTGGACGCGGGGCGGCGAGTGTTGGCTGCAACCACGCTAGACTGGCGAGAAGAGAGACTATGATCGACGCCAGCTTGAATTGTCTGGGAAGCAACATGCGATTTCCTCGGGTGAAATTGTGACAAGATCATAGCGTGATCTGTTGCAGCTTTCACCCGCGCGTACATTTCTCAACCTGCGATGGCAGACGGTCGTAACAAGAAAGAGGCCATGTCGTCGGACGGTGCAGGGCGCACGAGAAGAGGCGAGCCAGGGGCCGACTCGCCTCTTTCGTCGTCATGTCGTCATCGGCTTGCTTCTAAGCGCTTGCTCCGAAGTTTCGCGACAGCAACAGGAAGTCCGTGAATGCTACGGCCCCATCACCGTCGAAGTCACCGTGCACCCAGAGTGCGGGGCCTTCACTTCCGCCCAGTACGAACGGGCCCGGCTTAGCGTAGTTTTGCCCAAACACGAGGAAGTCTTCGAAGTCTACATCTCCGTCTAGATCAACATCGCCCTCGAGTGCCACGTCCACGTTGACCTGGAACAGCCCGCCGTGCGCGCCGTCGGCGTCTCCATCCAGGAATTGACCGTCAGGCCCGGTCACAACTCGATCCACGATTGCGAAGGTGTATTCGCCGGGCTCTGCGAATGGAATTCCGAAGGATGCTGTGCGGCTCTCTGCATCAAAGCTGACG
>CAYQMZ010000733.1:0-1325 GCA_964418725.1 uncultured Pirellulaceae bacterium | reverse complement strand
ACCCTGTGGTGGATGAACGGTCAATTTGCCCGGCAGCAATTCGAACGCGTGCAGAGGATTGGCAACGACCGGTTCGGCCGATCCAAAGATGACATCCACGGCCCGCGGCGAAACATTCAGTTGGTCCTCAACGCCGTCGCCGTTGAAGTCAAACTTGTCGTCCGCTGGGTCGGCAATCGAGTCCGGAACGGAATCCGATGGGAAAACGCCATCCACGCCGTGGACATCGCTGGTCGTCGCCGTATCGCCTGGCTCATTGGTCGCGATGTAGAGATCATCGGTCCCGTTCGCATCCAAGTCACCAATCGAAAATGCTTCGTGGACCATCTGCGATCCCGGTGCAACATAGGACCAATCGGCACCCTCAGTCGTGGTAACGGCTGGCACGAGGATCAGTTGGGCAGTAGAGTCGGCAAGGTTGGCTAAGTCTCCTTCACCGTCACCGTTGAAATCAAAGGCACTTGGATCGCCAAAACCCGCGTCCATGTCTCCACCAAGAGCGGACTGTTCAAGCGTGCGTTCCGCGTTGAACTTTCCGACGTAGCCAACGTCGTTGCTGTCGGTGACACGGAAGTAGCCATCCGCGTTTGATTGGAAGCTGAGCTCGCCTTGCGATTGAGCTGCATCGGTGGGGATTTCTGTGGGCAGCTCAAACACGCTATTGCTGCCGCCCAGTCCTTCACTTGGGATGATCCCCAGGTAGGGCACCTCACCGTCGTCGGTGGTTTTTGTACCAACCACGGCAATGTCTTCATATCCGTCGCCGGTGATGTCATTGGTCTTGTAGAGCCCTGTTAGCTCGACATTCGACTCGGCCGTGTAGTCGACGAAATGGAAATCTGAAATCGGGTCAGGCGTGGGTGCCGCAGGCGGCAAGACCACAGGATCTGGCTCGGGGACGATTGGGTCCTCAGGCTCAGTTGGTTCCGTGGGCTCGGTCGGCTCCTCAGGATCAACAGGCTCAGTTGGTTCTTCAGGTTCGGTTGGCGCTTCTGGTTCAGCGACCCCAAGGGTTACCGTGACCGTGGTGGCATCGAATTCCACAGTGTCTGCCACCCCGTCGCCGTTGAAGTCGTATTCGTCGAGTGGCTCGATGCGTGGTGTCACTAGCGGAGCACCCGTCAGCGACCCATCGTCATTCAGCGAGATGCCAAAGTTGAACGAATTGCTTGGAGGGGAGATTACGAACAACGCACCGTCAGCCTCTCCGATGTTTGTCCATTCGAGATACGGATCATCCGACGTGTATTTCACGCCGTCAGTGTCGAACACTTGAGCCAGTTGGTCATGGAGAATTACCAACTCGGCTTTGCCGTCACCGTCTC
>CAYQMZ010000732.1:2796-4249 GCA_964418725.1 uncultured Pirellulaceae bacterium | reverse complement strand
CTCGACAGAATCGGCAGAATGGATGTGGTGAACCGGAACACCTTTGTGATTGCCCGTCACGACCGCCTGGCAGGGAGTGGTGAGAGTGATCGCTGCGAGGGCCGCCAGCAACACAATACGACGCGACTGATTGAACCGGTTCAAGTTCAACGGGTTCCAAACAACTGATTTCAAATTCGATGGGTTCATTAAGCTGGCCTCGACCTGATGCTATTTCCAACGGTCTTCTTTGCAAGACGCATACCGCGCACCCGAACGTCCAATGTCGCGCGAAATCCAATGAGAAAACACCATCGCTTGGCCATTCATCAACGATGCGTTGATTTTTTGCAACCCAGTGATTGGTGCCAGCTGTGGCAAAGTAGCCTTTGAAGGTGGCCGCTGCGATTCGGGATCGAGCGTGAGAGTTGGCGTGGCAATCCAGCTGCCCCGACTTTAACCCAAGAATCCACCCGGATTTCCGAATAGGATATCGAGACGGTTAGTTCTAAACACCAGGAGTCTATATGCCCCTATTCTGCAGCCATTGTGGATCTGAAAACGAAAACGAAGCGAGCCAGTGCACTCGATGCGATGCTCGGATCGGCCATTGTGATGCGTCCCCACACACATCCCCAACGCGAAAGCTCTTCGCTACTGACTCAACGGCGGTCTGGATCATTACGGCGTTCATTTGTGGTTTATATCTGATCAACCCCACGTTCGGTATCTTTGAATTCCTGCCAGATAACCTCGCCCTCGTCGGGAACTTGGACGAAGCAGCAGCGACGACCGGACTTTTGCTCGCCCTTTCGAAACTGGGCCTGAATCCGTTCGACAAGCAATAGCCCTGCCGGCGATGACAAGGTGATCAGTCTTGCGGCCGCGAGGGCTTTAAGGAAGCAAGCCACTGCTTATGCGATGAGTTGACTAATGACATTCCCGTGTACGTCGGTCAACCTGCGATCGATACCGTTGTGTCGAACCGTCAACCTTTGATGATCGATGCCTAGCAGATGTAGCATGGTGGCGTGGATGTCGTACACCGTCGTAGGATTTGCTCGATCCAGCGGCTTGTAGCCCCACTGATCGGATTCACCATGCGTAATGCCGCCCCGAATCCCACCGCCACAGAGCCAATTGGTAAACACGTACGGATTGTGATCGCGGCCTTTGCTGCCCTGGGTACTAGGCATCCGTCCGAACTCCGTAGTCCACAAGACAATGGTGTCATCCAACATCCCGCGCTGCTTGAGATCCTTAATCAATGCCGATGCGCCAACGGCCATCCCCGTGGCTAGTGGCCCTTGGTCACGCTCAACGTCCTCGTGCGAATCCCAATTTCGCCGAGGAAAACTGTTGTCGTTTCCCGACCAGATCTGAACGAACCGCACCCCGCGTTCCAGTAGCCGTCTAGCAACAAGACACTTTCGCCCGAAGTAGTCCGCTTCCTCGACCGGATTGATGTTCTTGT
>CAYQMZ010000732.1:0-2786 GCA_964418725.1 uncultured Pirellulaceae bacterium | reverse complement strand
GCTCTTACCGTGTTCTAAGCCGTACATCTTCCGGATGTAGCGTGGCTCGCGAGAAATGTCCAAAGCTTCCGGTGCACTTAGTTGCATCCGAGCTGCCAACTCGTAGCTCTTGATGCGGGCCTCCAATCGCGAATCACCGGGACGCTGAGCTTGATGCTTGCGGTTCAACTTTGACAGCAATTCGATTGCGCGTCGATCGCCTTCGCGAGTCACGTAGTCAGCCTTGGGCATCAGATCCTCAATAGGTTCTTTCATACCAAGCCGAATCATCGTGCCCTGATGCCTGGCTGGCAGGAAGGCTGCTCCCCAATTCTTCGGACCGTTCGACGCAAAACCACGTCGATCGGGGAGCACCACAAACGTAGGCAGGTTGTCATTCATGCTGCCCAGTGCATAGCTAATCCAGCAGCCCATCCCCGGAAACCCCGGGACATCAAAACCCGTCGCCTGAAGATACGTTGCCTGGCTATGCACTCCCGTCTTCCCGACCACATTGTGGACGAACGCCAGATCGTCAGCGACATCGCCAAGAGGCGACACGACTTCGCTCAGGTGTTTGCCACACTCACCGTATCTTGAAAACTGAAAAGGACTCTTCATCCACTGTCCCAGCCCGTTCTGAAATGCCTCCACATGTTCGCCAAAGTCAGAGGGGTCCCCGTGCCGCTTTTCTAATTCCGGCTTATAGTCGAACAGATCTAGGTGGCTGGCAGCCCCCGCCATAAACAACTGCACCACCCGTTTCGCCCGTGGCGGGTGATGGAGCACCCGTACAGCTCTGCCCTGCGAACCGCCGCTCTCGCCTTTGAAAGCAGCATCATCAATCGCAGTATTGGCAGTCGTCTCTGCCTGCAGCAACCCGGCGAGAGCCAATCCTCCGAAGCCTTGGCCGAGTGTCTGAAGCAATTCACGCCTTGTATTCATTGTTACACTCAGTCCACGAAGACAAATTCGTTCAGGTTGAACATTAGCCGGCAGGCATTCTCGAGGCCTTCACTCTTAGCGTACTTGGTCAATTCAAGTAGCTCCATTTCCGTCGGCCGCCTACCAAACGACGAGCGGAACCCTTCTTGAATTGCTTCTCGAGTATCGGACGTCGTCGCAGTGAGTCGATCAGCAAAATGTCGCGACATCGACAGCATGAACTTGTTGTTCATCATTGACAATGCTTGCAATGGAGTGACGGTTTCAATGCGTCTCGGAACGCTTTGCGACGAGTCCGCGCAGTCAAGCGTTGTCATAAACGGATCCGGCTGACTCCGAACGATGAACCGATAAACTGACCGCCGATGGGACTCAGGATCGTTCGGGTCATGCTTATGATATTCGTAGTGCGGCGAATGCTCCGGGCGTTCTAACTCGAACAGTCGAACCCCAGGACCGTACATGCGATGGTTCATCTTCCCTGCCACGCACAGCACGGAGTCTCTAACCTCTTCTGCAGAAAGCCGTCGTCGATTCATTCTCCACAGAAACCGATTGCCTCCATCCTTTCTCGCGTTGCCGGGGTGGTCGGTCGAAGCACGTCGATAGACGGCACTGTTTACGATTAGGCGGTGGAGAGACTTCAAGGACTGACCGTTGTCGCGGAACTCGACGGCCAACCAATTCAGTAAATCCGGGTGGGACGGCGTTGCGCCCATGCGGCCAAAGTCATTCGGTGAATCCACGATTCCAGCACCGAAATGGTAGTGCCAGATGCGATTTACGATGGATCGCCAAGTCAGCGGGTTATTTCTGTCTGTGAGCCATCGAGCCAGAGCAACTCGGCGGTTGCCTTCCGAAGCATCAACGCGAACGTCGAAAAGCCAATTGTCTTCTGGCGACAACGGAATTCGGCCCGGCTTTGCCAACTGACGGGGCTGCAAAATGTCGCCTCGATGCAAGACGTGAATCGTACGAGGCTTACCTCCAGACTCACCCGTCCCCTTAAACGCCCCCGAACCATGATGGATCGTCCCCGCGTACACGCGATTCGGTTTCGGTAGCTCACCGAGTCGATGAGCAATACTCTGCAACGCATCGCGCGCGTCCTGCACCTCACTCCGCAAAGCGGCTGGCACCTTCTGCTGCAAGATTTTGTCCCGTTCGGCGTTCGCTGCTTCCAGTGCCGCACCGCGGTCCTTTTCCACATCCGTCGATGCGTCAGGATAGATCCCATCCACCAGGTTGGCACGACCCCAACGCGGCAATGCCTCGATGGAATCTAAAGCTGTTACGGTACCTGCCGGGGCGACATTTTTGCCATCCACAACCACGCTCATCTCCGCAATGGCAAAAATGTACTGGTCTACTCGATGCGTTAGTTTCGTCGCGGTCATTCGAACGTAGCGGGCTTTTCGATTCTTTGCCGAGAACTCCTGACGGCTAGCCCCAGGGTTCTGTGCATCGCTTTTTGTTCGATCCCCGACGGCATTGACGTTTCGTTTAAACGAAGCGTCATCCGATACTTCGATTCGATATCGAACGGGAAACCCGAGCCCATCGCCAATTCCACCGAAGTCGTCATGGGCACCGACTATTTCGATTCGGTCAATTGGCAACGATTCACCTAGGTCGACTTGCACCCACTTCTCGGTCAGTTGTTCAGTGGCCAGCTGACTGTGATACCCGTACGCAGCGTGGCTTGGCGGACCGTTCGACTCTTTCTCAAGTTCTCGAAGCTTCTTTTTAACCTCCGCCAGCTTATCGCCGCCGAGTTTCTTTACTCGCGCATCCAGCTCATCCAACTTCTTCCGTAGTGCCCGCTGCTTTGAGGCTAGTTCACTGCGTTCTTTCGATACTGC
>CAYQMZ010000731.1:0-4253 GCA_964418725.1 uncultured Pirellulaceae bacterium | reverse complement strand
GTCGCCAGAGGCGATTGACTTGGAGCTTACCAAGAGCGTAAGTGCGTCGCAGGTCAACGTTGGCGACCAAGTGACTTGGTCAATCACCGTGACCAACAACGCGACCAATGCCAATACAGATGCGACCGGAGTCCAGATCTCGGACGTGTTGCCAACTGGCGTTACGTTCCAAAGTGCCAGCCCAACAGACGGCACCTTCAACAACAACGTTTGGACTCTCGCCGACGCTCTTGCTCCTGGCGAATCTGAAACGCTGAACATCGTGACGCAAATCAACACCAACGCCACGGGCGGTGATGTCCTGACCAACGTTGCTCAAGTCAGTGCAGCAAATGAAACGGACATCGATTCTACGCCAGGCAATGATGACGGTGACCAGAGCGAAGACGATGAAGACAACGCTCAGGTCACTGTGGCGGAAATCGTTGACCTACAACTCGAAAAGTCGGCAGACACGTTCAACGTTTCGGTCGGAGACACTGTCACCTGGACGGTCACCGTGACCAACAATCCAGCGATCGCCAACACTGCGGCGACAGGGGTCGTGGTAACGGATCAACTGCCGAGCGGACTCAACTTCATTTCCGCCAACGCTTCCAACGGTTCCTACAACAACGGAACTGGTCTATGGACGCTGGCGGCTCCGCTGAGTCCTGGCGACACGGCAACACTGACGATTGTCAGCACGGTGAATGACGACGCAAACCAGTTCAACCTGCAAAACGTCGCTCAAATCACTGCTCAGGATCAAGGCGATATCGACTCGACTCCGGGCAATGACAACGGCGACCAAAGCGAAGACGACGAAGCTCGTGCTCAAATCAACGTGGAAGCACCTCGCCCAGCGTTGTCCAAGCGAGCTCTACTTGCCTCGACGTCCTAAATCAGTCACGGCTGACCAAGCGAGTTAGCACGTCACCGAAAACACACAGCCGCAGCAATTATCGCTGCGGCTGTTTTCATTTGAGCGTGGCGGCTTAAGAGGTAATCGCCAAAGCCATCAGGCGAGTAACGTACGTGCGGATCGCGTGGTCTTCTAAACCGGTCTTGATAAGTTGATCAAGGAAACCCTCGTTTTGCGAACTAGACAGATCGAACGAACGTGCCAACCGCCCAAAGAATAGATCCTCTAGCAAACTCGTGTCGCCCTCCCCTGACGAGAGGTTTCCGGCGGCATCCAAGAGTTCCTCGTTGCCTACGTGCCAGTAACGCGTGAAGAGTCCACGCGGCGGCAGCTTTGGAATCACATCATGCTCGTTGACATAGCGGTGGTGTTGCACCTGATAGTTCTGGAAGAAGTTTGGGTCACCAACGCGCGGCTGACCAAATGTTATGCAATGCACATCATCCATAAAGGACGCCAGTCGTTTTGCCGTCAGCGTAGCCAACGCGCCGCCCAAGCTGTGCCCGGTAATCCAAACCGTATGTCGTGGCAGATAGAGCGAGTTGATCAACGTATGAAGCTCGATCCAAATGCCCTCAAGCGCCGTCATGAACCCTTGATGCACGCCGCCTTCGTAACTTGCGTGTGAGTCATCCTGTGAAGCCGACAAATTGACGGCCAAATCAAACACATCGTCCGAACCGCGGAACACGATCACCAGATGATCCATGTTCGACGCGACAAAACCGCTGGTCGAACCCAGATGCTTGTCGGCAGTGAACTCTTCCATCGGAAAGGTTCGCACTTGGTCGAGCCCAAGTTTATCCCAGCGATCGTACTGCGTGGGATCATCCTGGTAGGCTGCCTCCGACGCATGGACTAGCGCTAGGGCACTATCGATCAGTTCGCCGCCAAGTTTGAACATTGCGTAGTCCGATTAGGTTGCCGTTGGCTCATCTCACATTAGCGTTAGTCAGTAAACAACGCGTTGAACGCGATGCTCGACCATGTTTCCATACGGTCTAACTGCTCTCGCAATTCCGAGACTTGCCGGAAACCTGCATCAATGATCTCGTCTTCGTTGGGAGCCACACGGGGTTCCGCGACGGTAAACAGGTGCACGACGCCAAGGTGAACCTTGCCCACTTCCGTTTCATCATCGTTGATCAGTCCGACGCACTGTTCGTCAAAGGCGGTGTCGATCTGGACTTCTTCCGCTAGTTCGCGTTGCATGCCTTCAGAATATGGATCGCTGCCTTCGCGGACCGCGTCATCTGAGGAAATGTGACCACCGATGCCCAGACTCATTTTCGCGTGCAAACGAGACTCGCCCTGCCCTTTGCCTCGCGTGTATTGAAAGACAAATTTCTTCCCTGTTTGATCCACGTGCTGAAAGATCACATACGGGATGAGCTGCTTGAACGACGGATCTTGCTCCATCTGTTCGCGAGGGCGGTAACTAATCTGGTCCGACTTGAGCAATGCCCCCAAGTACTTCTCAGTGTCAGCACTGAATCCCTGGAAGTGTCCAATTTGGTGAAACAGCGAGGTGGGAACAACCAGAACGTGTTCGGTCTTCACGACAGACATACGATTCCTTTCAAATTTCGATAGGGCTCGGCCAAGCAACCTAGCCCGCTAGCACCTGGATTATACGGCGAGCTCACTTGGTGAAACCAGCGGGCTCTCCCACGAATGGATTGTTGGCGATTTCTTGAGCGATCGTCGTAGCTGGCCCATGCCCCGGAAGAACGACGGTATTGCCTTCTAGGATGAACAGTTTGTTGTGAATAGAAGCGACCAAATCATCGAAACTTCCGTCAGGAAAATCGGTGCGGCCAATCGAGCCGTTGAAGAGTACGTCGCCTCCGATCACAACGTCTGGCTCTTCGGAGCCCGATCGAAAAAGAAACACGACATGCCCCTGCGAGTGGCCTGGCGTGTCAAACACTTCGAGGGGAATCCCTGCGAACTGCAGCGTATCGCCCTCGTTAACCAGCTGATCCGCCGGCGGACTGACGAATGGTAGCCCGAAAGGAGCAGAGAGATTTAGTTCCGGGTCGCTCAGTTTTTCGGCGTCATTTTCGCCGATGATCAACGGAATTTCTGGCCAACGCTGCTTCATGACTTCATTGCCAGCAATGTGATCGGAATGGCCGTGAGTATTCAAAATGGCGACGGGAACCAAACTGTTTTTTTCGACGTAGTCAACAATCTTGCCAGGCTCCAGCCCCGGATCCACGATCAGACAATCTGCTTGACCGCTACGATTGATAACGTAAGTATTTTCATTGAAGGGGTTAGATTCGATCGACTGAATCACCAGTTCTGCGATATTCATTTCAATTGACCTCAAGAAGCATGGCAGTACCGGTTAGAATGGCAGTTGGTCTCTGCCTGGTAGGGCCTTTGCGGGTTGCGTAGTTGCCGACTAACTGACGCGACGATTGTAATGCTCGCATTGGCTGTTGGCGATAACGTAGTCATACAGAGCAGATGCGACCGTCCTTCAATGTTGGCTCTCAGGACGTTTAGTCGCCCAAGGCAAGGTGGCCGCTGGCGGAATAAAGGAGTGAGTTTTGATTACCTCTAAGAATCGTCTGTTGGCGAATGCCATTGGGCTTTCCGTCACGCTTTTTGCCTGTTCCGCGTTGGGTGACGAACCCACCAAAACGCGGGCCGATCTGCACGAGCCCGTATTTCGCGTTACCAAGCAAGAACGCAACATTACGACGAAAACGACGGCCGCCGCCATCGTTTCAGCGACCAGTCGCACTCCACTCTCATCGTCACCTGGCGGCGTGTCTGATCCACTTACCGACGTCCTGAACTCAGGATCAACAGCTGGCACCCAGGTGGCAACTCCGCCAGCTACCGAGAAGGTGGCTCCCGCAGAACAAGAACATCCTCTGCAAGGCCCTTTGCGCATCGCCGAGAAGGCATTGGCAAAGTCCGCCAGCCAAATCAACGATTACCCCGCTGTTCTGGTAAAACGCGAACGTGTCGGCGGAACGCTGAACGATCCCCAATACATGTTCATCAAGGTGCGGAACGAGAAGAAAGCTGCCAATGGAACCGTCACGGTACCATTCAGTTTCTACATCAAGTTCCTCAAGCCAAGCGGCGTTAAGGGCAGAGAAGTCATCTTTGTTCGCGGTGAGAACAACAACAAACTGATCGCTCACGAAGGCGGATTCAAAGGCCGCTTCACACCATGCCTGTACCTGGATCCCAACGGCGCCATCGCGATGATGGGTCAACGATATCCAGCGACGGATCTTGGTATCGAAAAGCTTTGCCGAAAGCTGATCGCACGCGGAACGCGTGACATGAAAAACGGTGGCGAATGCACCGTTGAGCAAAAGCCAGC
>CAYQMZ010000730.1:1124-4260 GCA_964418725.1 uncultured Pirellulaceae bacterium | reverse complement strand
CGACCAGATTGAGCAGTACATTGCCACCGCCTGAGACGCATTGAAACGCTGCTTGCGGGCGACGGATCGTTTGAAGCCCAAGACCGTTCGCATCGAACCCGAAGAAAAATACACGCCACACTATCGCGACTATTTGCAAGAACTTGTTGAGAACGCCCAGAAGTCGAGGGCATTCAAAGCACAATCCGAAGAGCCAGCCAGTGCGTTCGGCTTGATCGACCCACACCAGGCGGATGTCTATATCCGTCATCACAAGAGTTGGCATCGGCAACTAGAGGAGTATCTCCAGCGTCCCGAAACGGAGACCGGTGCTGCGTTGATTATGACGATCAAGGCCGGGGGTAAGACGAGAGTTGACCTTCCCACGTTGAAGCCGCATCAGCCGGGCCGCTACAAGATTCGCGTTCGAGCTGCGATGTATCCGGAGGCGGACGTGCGGTTCCACTATTTGGAATTCGCGAAGTTCAAGAACCGCACATCACAACATCTTGGTTGGCGGAAAGTGAAGGCGTCGTTGGATTCGCCTGAAATCATTGAGTTCGAGTACGTGCATGAACCGGGGAAGTCTGCAAATATTCGAATCCATCAGCGGTCGCATCAAGATCGCGGAGACAAGGCGTTATGGTCCCGCGCGCAATCTGCGAATGGCGTGGGGCTACCTCCCGGCATCTGGATCGACTGGGTTGAGGTCTCGGGGCCGACACCCGTTCGTGGTCCGATTCTTGCCAAACGAAGGGTGTTCCCGCAAAGAGCGAAGGGACAGTCGGAAGACGATTACGTTCAGAGGACGCTGGTCAGCTTTGCGGAGAGAGCATTTCGAGGCAAACAGCCAACTGATGCCTTCACGTCAAAGTTGAACGAGCAAGTTCGGTTTCACCGCGAATCTGGAAAGACGCTGCAATCGTCGCTGTTGGAAGCGATGGCGCTGGTGTTGGCATCGCCCGAATTCTTGTACATGATCAACGACGGCATTGAGGAAGACTCGAAACGGCTGTCGGGTGAAGAGCTTGCTGTCAGGCTGTCATATCTGTTGTGGAGTGAACCGCCCGATGATCAATTGTTGGATTCCGCGCGTGGCGGTCACTTGTCGGACGCCGTAACTCTACGAGCGCAGACTGACCGCTTGCTCGCTGATCCACGGGCCATGCGATTCGTTACCGACTTCACGCATCAGTGGCTGCAAATGGATCGCCTGGGCATGTTTCAGTTCAATGGGCTTCTGTTCCCAACGTTCGACAACGCAGTGCGTGAGTGTGCACGCCAGGAGATCTTTCAATCCGTAAAGCACCTCTTGGATCATCGACTCCCGCTCGGCAACTTGCTGCGTGCGGACTATGTCATGGTTAACGATGTCATGGCGGATTTCTACGGTATCCCGGGTGTCGAGGGGCATGGCTTTCAACGCGTTGCCACACCCAGCGATTCACCTCGCGGTGGCCTGTTGGGGACGGCTGCCGTCGCCGCGATGGGTTCGGATGGCCTACGTCCGTCGCCTGTTGAACGCGGTGCGTGGGTGCTGCGGCACTTGCTGCACGATCCGCCGGCTCCGGCGCCGCCAAATGTTCCGCAGCTCAGCCGACTGGAAGGCGAGCCTCGCTCAGCACGGACGTTGCAAAAGCTCCATCAGGAAGAACCGCAATGCGCACAGTGTCACCGGAAGATCGATCCGCTGGGGTATGGGCTAGATAATTTTGCTGCGGATGGATTGTGGCGTGAGGAAGAACAGATTGTCACCGGCAAGATTCGAGAGATTAAGCCACACCAGATAGTCTCGTTTGATATCAACACGGCAGGGACGATGCCTTGGGGCGAAGCGTTCACGGACTATTTTGATCTTCGCAACAAGATCGCCAGCAAACACGACGAGTTTACGCGAGGATTTGTGGAAGACGTGATCGCTTACGGTTTAGGGCGTCCCTACGGATTCACCGATGAACCGCTGGCTGACGAAATGATGGAACAGGCTCGCGGCAACGGCTACACGATTCAGAGTATTGTGCATGCACTGGTCCAGTCCAAGGCTTTCCAAAACAAATAGCGTGTCATCGAATACATCAAACCGAATGCTTGGGAGTTCCCATGAGTTTGCAACCTAATCGTCGAGCCATCCTGCGAGGAGCTGGCGCGCTTGTCGCGTTACCGTTCATGGAGTCGTTCGGTTTTCGCAAGTTTGCCGCGGCTGCAACGACGCCTGCCGCCGAAGTCCCAAAGCGCCTCGTGTTTTGCGGAATGGGATTTGGCGTAACGGCCGACGAATGGTACCCGGATGTAAGTACGACCGGGGCGGACTATGAGCTAACGAACGTGTTGAAGCCGCTTCAAAGACACAAGGCCGATATCTCGATCATTCAGAACCTGATGCACCGGTACTCGGCGGACGGCCATAGTGGGAGCACCTTCTGGTTGACCGGGGCGAACCGCTACGAGATTCCGGGGCAGAACTTTCACAATACTATTTCGGCCGATCAGGTTGCTGCTGAAGTCTGGGGCAAGCACACGCGGTTTACGTCGTTGCAGTTGTGCTCCAGTAGTGCTCGCGGTTCGGCAAGTGACGGGCACGGTCCAGGTAGTTCCCTGGCGTGGAATCGATTTGGGAAGCCGGTTGCAGGGTTGGACACGCCCGTCGCGGTTTTTCATCGCCTTTTTTCGGATGACAAGACGCCGCTGGCAGTTCGGCAAGCAGAGCTGCAGAATCAGCGTAGCGTTCTCGACACGGTGCTAGAGAACGCCCGAAGTGTGGAGCGGCGATTGGGAGTTGATGACCGAGAGAAGCTGGACGAATACCTGCAATCCGTTCGCGAAATTGAAGTTCGCATTGCGAAAGAGGATAGCTGGCTAGGCGTAGAGAAGAAGACGCCGCAGCGAAAGCTTAGAGAGCCGAAGCCTTCGTTGGAGGGCGTCGAAGAGATTCGTGTGATGTACGACCTGATGGTTGCCGCGATGGAAGTCGACGCCTCGAGAGTGTTGACCTACCGTATGCCGGCCGACTCAATGATTGCCAGCCTAGGGGCGAATATGACCGCCCACAGCATGAGCCATTATTCGGTTCCGGAACGTCGAGTGATTTCACAGAAACGCGACAAGCACCACGCGTTACTCTTCGCGCAGTTCCTGGACAAGCTGAAGGCGTCTAAGC
>CAYQMZ010000730.1:0-1114 GCA_964418725.1 uncultured Pirellulaceae bacterium | reverse complement strand
AAGCAACCGAATGGTACGAATTTGCTGGACCATTGCACGATTACGTTAGGCAGCAATATCAGTTCCGTCCATTCGCTTACCAATTGCCCAACGGTTGTGGCCGGCGGTGGAGCAGGGTTTAAGCAGGGGCGGCACTTGGTGATGGACGATCCCAAGACACCGCTTTGCAATCTGTGGCTGAGTATGCTGCAGGGAAGCGGGCTTCGCGTCGAATCCCACGGTGACTCCACGGGTGTGATTCCGCAGCTATTTGAGGCGTAGTGCCGGTTTGAGGCTGTCTGGCCGACGGACGTGCCACCAACAGTCGTAAGTGCCCCGCAGACCGGTTTCGTGTAGCCTGGCGATTGTCAGCTACGTGCAATGCGTCCGTGAATTCTGCGAACGCCCGTCCAAATTCGTTGCCGTCGCTGATGCTGATCGATCGATAATCGCGGTGCGCCGTGGGGAGTGAAATGAAGAATCCTTGGAGCATGTTCTATCCGTCGCTGTTGCTGGCGACCGTGCTGTGCGGCGGTAGTCCTGGCGACGAGCTTTCGCAGGTGGTTGTGTCAGCGTCTGCGGATCGGCGTCTCGAGAGCTACACCGTCGATGAAGTGGGACAGTTGGCACTGGTCTCAAGAACTAAGGTATCGGCGAAGCCCGGGGCTTCGTGTTTCGACAAATCTGGTCGGAACCTTTACGTTGCCACGAGCGAGCCGGATACCGTCAGCGTATTCACTTCCGGGAGTGACGGCTTGACGTTGTCGCAAACGGTGGAGATGCCTGCAAAGCCATCGTTCCTGCAGGTTACGCCAGATGGAAAGTTCTTACTGGCTTCGTATTACAAAACCGGCCAAGTCACCGTTCATCGCATCGGCGAGAAAGGTCGGTTGTCGCCTGCGCCTGTTCAAACTTTGGATGTGGCGCCTCGACCGCACTGCATAACGACGGATCAAAGTGGTCAGTTCGTATTCGTTCCCCACACAAGTGCAAACCAGATTTCGCAGTTCAAGTTCGATACAACTGGCGGACTACTCACGCCAAACCCAGCAGGTCCGCTTCGTCGCGAAGGTCAGGCATGGCCGCGTCACTTGTGGTTTCATCCGGCTGGTCGGTACGCGTTCGGCAGCGATGA
>CAYQMZ010000729.1:0-4261 GCA_964418725.1 uncultured Pirellulaceae bacterium | reverse complement strand
GTGCTCGTATCCTGCCAGCTACCGCAAATTCGCTGCAAATCAATCGGCTTCGACGAAGCCTTCATTCACTTCGCTCGCAGATGTTCGCGCCAAACAAGGCGACGCTGGCATAAAGCGGACAGGAACTTACGTCACGGTGCTAGGCGACCGGATTCTGTAGCTGTTCGAGCAATTCCAGGCAGTCGCCCAGGTATTCGTCGTCAGTCTCACCAAAGAATTCACGAATGCGCACCTCCGGATCGTCCGTGATTTGCACCAGCGCGTTTAAGAAAACCAAGGACTCGCTGTCGTTGCAACTCACGAACGAGCGACGCAGTCGTTTGAGGATCGTTTTACTGGCGGGCTCTGCGGCGGAGCCGAATCTTGCGAGCGACGAAACGGCGCCCAGCACAACATCGTCGCTGTCGTCCTTTAATGCGTTTACTAGATCTTGGACCAATGTCACATCGTCGACGCCAACCAAGTCGCCAAGTGCCGCCGCGGCGGCGGCTCGAACATCGCCGCTAGAATCCGACAAGCAATCGGCGACCTCCTGTGCCGCGTGCTGCGATCGGTCGAACGTTGGCAAGGTTGCAACGGCCACACTGCGAATGTCTGCATCGCGAGCACGAATACAGTCAACCACCAAATCACTCACAGCTTGATTAGGTTGAAAATCGTCTTCTCCGGCCAGCTGAGCCAGATGCCACATACTCGAGATTTTCGCTGAGTCGCTTCCGTTTCGCAGTTCTTCCTGAAGCGTGTCGGCAGACAGCCGCTCAGCCGGTCGTTCCGCTGTCTGCTTGGAAAACGTGGAGTCATCTGTCTTCGCGAGAAACTTACATCCTTCTTCGAATGCAACTTTCGCATCCTGTCGAAGTGCGACCGACCATTCGTGCGACTCATCACCTCGGACATAGTGTCGCAGCGCCATTGCGTAGCCAAAAACGCGTGAAGGCAACGGCCCTTTTCTTGCGACGCTCCATGCCGTGTACTGAGCATCCGAATAGTTCGCATCATGGATCGTTGCATTGGCTGCGAACGCACCCAGGCCCAAATACGCAGGCAACAATTCTGCCGTCCATCCATTATCAGAGCCGACAACATGGTGCAGTCCACGCTCGGCTATCGCACCGTATGCCAACCCTCGTGCCAACGCGGCAATCAACGTGTCCCGGTGTTGGAAATCGTCTTCCTGAATCGTGACGGTGATCGGATTATCAATTTCGTCAGGCTTCGCGATCATCTCAGGCGTGACCAACTGACCATGAATCTGCAATCGCACATTCGTCGCGTCGATCTTGATCCACGCACGCAGAAAGTCGAGCAACTCCATGGCCTCGTCATAATTTGTCGCGTCCGGAATTCCCGCATAGTCGGGGACCAGCGTCGGCGTTTCCAACAGCCTTGCGATGCCAAACTCTTGAGCCAGCCATTGCATACGGTTTTCGGTCCACGCTTTTTCGAGTGGTCCAATGGGCGGCTTGGTTTTGAAGAAACCGAACATACTGCTGCTTACGTTTGAGTGACCTATCGACAATGGAACGGTCAACAAACTACGGAATATGGGCCGACAAGTCGAGATCGCGCGCGTCCTTTAACGACCGCGATCGGTTCGAGACCAGTATCGCCGCTTGTTCTACAGCACAAAGAACGAAGACGGCCTTAGGATCGACCGACTTTCTCTTCCTGTAGCGACGAACGCCAGTCAGCCTCAAGCCTGGTCATGCTCACGCGAAGCGACTTCCGAATAGCGATCTCAATGGGGACGTCGTTTGCCAATTCCGACAAAATCCGCTTCACACCGCGATAGCCGTATCGCTCCACCACATAATTGGCCACGGAATGAGACTGTTCGTATGCCAACGCCACCATCCATGTATCATTGCTTCGAAAGCTGTTATCGAGGGCTCGCAAGTTCACCAGACGATTCGCACGAATAGCTTCGGGTAACGCCCGGTCTGGTTGCGGGTCAATTTTCCGTTCCTGAATCTCCGCCAGCCCTTCATTCAGCCAACGGGGACAATTGCTGCGTGCGAGATCGTCGATCACGGCATGCGTATATTCGTGAAACAGTGTTGCCACGGCGAACTTCAGATTGTGTTCGCCATCTAGCGGCAAGCGAATCTTGCCATCGTACATTCCACCTGACCAATGCGGTCCCAGTTTGAGATTCTGGTAGGTGTTCCTTCCGTAGATCAAAACGACGGTTTTGTGCTTAGGACGAAAGTTGTAGTCCTTACCGACCGTTTGACGAGCGACATCTAATGCCAGCTTCAGCCCGTTGGCGGTCTTCTTATCGAGATTCTTGCCGCTGTATCGAATTTCGAAGAACGAATTACGAGTCGTCGTGAACTTCTTTTCAACTTTGGCTTCGCGATTGACTTTATCGATCTGCTCATCAATCCCCGGGTATGACGGAGCGACTCGCCGCACATTCAGGAACTCTTTCTTCGCCGTGGACACATCTTGGTTGTCGTAGGCGATTCGCCCCAACAGCATGTGAGCATCAGCCAGATTGCGATCGAACGACAGCGCACGCTGAGCCAACAACTTGGCCCGCGAGTGCATGGAACCGCCTTTGTGCCGAGATGCTCTGCTGGAATACAAATCCCAAGCTTGCGACGCATAGATGTGCGCCAGGTTCTCGTGATAGAGCTTTTCCGATCGATCTAGATCGTACGCCTTTCGCATGTAGCGTTCGGCGTTTTTCCAATCCTTGTCGCGCTCGTATTCGAGCGCCAGGTTGTTGCAGCAAACGGCGATCTGCTGAACTGTTTTCTTCGTCCGCGACTGTCGTTCTAACTTTTTAATCTCCGCCAGCCAATCTTTGCCCCAACCGATGGAAGCGCAAAGATGAAGCACAAACAGGCAAAGCCAGAATCTAGCCACGAGACGTTCCTCGAAAAGCGGTATCAGAGATCTCTGAACACTAGCTTTTGGTTTTACGGTCGCGCGTCACGGGAGCGATCCCGTCGCAAGAATGCACCCGACGAGGGCGATTTCACAACGCTGGAAATCGCCACGTCGATTAAACGGAACGGACACTAGTCGCTGCGAACTTCCGAGCGGCCAAAAATGTGGCCTTTCTTCGGCCCATTCTTCGTGAGCGTCAGAATCTCCGGACCTTCCTCAGTCATTAGCACCGTGTGCTCGAACTGGGCGGAGAGCTTTCGATCCTTGGTCCGCACCGTCCACCCGTCTCGCTTGTCGAGCACAGTTAGATGCGTACCAACGTTGATCATTGGCTCTACCGTGAAGCACATGCCGGGCATGAGTCGGTCGAGATATGCCTGACGATTGGGGTAGTGAGGGATCGAGGGATCTTGATGAAACTTGCGTCCAACACCGTGGCCCACAAACTCTCGAACAACGCTGAACCCGCGGGCGTGAGCTTCCGTAACGATCGCGCGACCGATATCCGCGACGCGACCACCAGGTGACGTCGCTTCGATTCCCAAGTACATGCAGTCGTGCGCGGCTTGCGTGACGGCGATTGCTTCGTCGCTGCATTCGCCAATCAACAGCGTCTCTGACTGGTCACCAAACCAACCATGCACAATCGATGTCAGGTCAACGTTAACGATGTCGCCCGACTTCAATTCGTAATCCCCAGGGATGCCGTGACAGATCACTTCGTTGATGCTGGTACAGCAACTCTTTGGAAAGTTGTGATAGCCCAGCGTTGCCGCGCGGTGACCATGGTCTTGAGTGTACTCGACAACAATGTCATCGATCTCACCGGTCGTGATACCGGGACGCACGAACTCACGAACGTGGTCCATCAGTTCTGCGTTGAACTGGCAGGCCAATCGCATCGCTTCACGTTCGTCTTCGTTCAGCGACATTTTTTTCTTCTTCGAGTGCAGCATGTGGGCGGGGATCCGCAAGAAACCAAACTTGAAGTATAGCTCGTTGGGAAGTTTTCCGAAAGAAAGCTCAGCCCGAGCCGAAGCCACTGAATCCGGTATCACCCCTGGAATCGGCATTCGAGTCGAAATTGCTGACTTTTTGGACGTCGTCCTTGTCCTATTTGGACGAGGCAGTTAACCGAGTTTACCGTTTGGACTCAGTCTAGCCCCCGAACAAGCACCCTAATTCGCGCCGTCACCGCGTCCCCGGGATCACACAGTCTTGTGGTTCCCCAAGCAGCGACCGTCCTCCCTACCAAGCGGTTTGCCAAATCAAGAGCTACACCCCGACTCTACATTAACGTCTCCAAAATGCCTGCCGACGATCGACGGGCACACGTCATTGGCTATGAACTAGGTTCCATCGCGAT
>CAYQMZ010000728.1:0-4262 GCA_964418725.1 uncultured Pirellulaceae bacterium | reverse complement strand
GTTTTGGTCAACGAGTTTGGCGTGGTTTCGATCGACCATGCCTTGGTCGAAACCAGCATGGATGGCGTGGCCGTTGAAGAGTTGGGTGGTGGATGTGCTTGCTGCACATTGGCGCTCGCGTTCAAGCCGCTGTTGGCCCAGTTCATCCGCCGCACGAAACCTGATCGCCTGATTCTGGAACCATCGGGTGTAAGCCATCCGGCAAAGGTCATCGACATTCTTCGCAGCCCAGATTTTGCCAACGTGATCGACGTCCGCAACGTTATTAGCTTGATCGACCCCAAAGACTTTGACGATGTACGCTGGCGCGAGACCGTCGTATTTCAAGACCAAATACAGCTGGCCGACATCGTTGCCTTGAATTGGACGGATAGCCGCGATCGCGAATTGATTGATCGCTGCCGCGAATGGGTCGAGAGTTTTAGGCCGCCAAAACAGCTAATCGTGGAAACAAGCTTCGGTGCGATCGATTCCGAGTTGCTAGACATGGAATTCGACACGGTGCGGTTCCCTCTGTTCGTGGATGCACATCCTTCGCCTGACAAGGAACAAGCGACACTGCCGGTTCTCAAGCTAGATTCAACGTCCGGCGAACACTCGCATGGCGACAGGCACTCGCACGAAACGTCTGCAGTGGACCATGAAAAACCAGCCCCCGGCAAGCCGCTTCGCTTCCAAAATGACGACGGCAGCTACGACGCGTGTGGCTGGATCTTTCACATTGACGACGTCTTCGATCGAGACGAACTGCTTGACCTACTGGGATACGTCAATCCGATCGTGCGTCTGAAGGGTGTATTCCGTTGCGAAGATGATTGGTGGACCATCAATCGTGCAAAGGACGGGACAAGTTACGCGACAAGTGCTTATCGTCGTGACAGTCGACTCGAGATCATCCTCGATCGAAAGACTTCGGGCTGGCCAGAATTCGAGACAAAACTGCTGCAGTGCTTGGCAAAGTAGCTTTGCCTTAGGGTTCCAAATATCTCGGACGCTAGAGCACGCACATCGGTCTTCTAAGACTTTTTTTTTATTTTTAATGGTACGACGGTGATCAACACAACCATCAAAAGGCAGACCAGGCCGCCGACCAAGAGCGGATAGTTTTGCTTGGCCTTATCGGCGATAGATTTACGGGCGATGGGACTGGCAACAGGGAGCGTGCTGGGATGCTGCCTAGCCTGATGGGTTCCTCCAACGTTCGGTTTCGCCATTGGATGATCTGTCGCTAACTCCGAATCCCCCAAACTCGGCTCGGTCGTTGCGTACTGCACGGCGTCTGCATCAATGAGCTTCAATTCTTCAATCTTTTCTTTGGCAATTGGCAAGGGGCACGACCGGAGGTAGTTGACCACCGGTACGCGGACGAAACTGGATTCTTCGTCAGCCTCAACAAAGAGTTCGCAGAGTTTCGGAATTGCATCCCAGTCTTCCCAACGAGCCAAATCAGCGATGACTAGGTCAGCCAAGCTGGAAATCTCCAAAACCAGCCTAAGCGATTGCAACAGTCGCTCTCGAGAAATGACATTCAGTTCGTCGCCATGAAATCGCAGCGCGACGACTGCGGCATTGATGTCGACGTAGTCAGCGTTTGGATTCGCAAGGAACAGTTCATCGATTCTGTCGAGCCCTTGCCCTCCTGCAAGGTTCAGGTAACACGCCAGCATCGCGTCCAAACCGGACTTGCGATCTTCAGATGTCATGAACTCCTCAAGCAGCTTTGCATCTTCTCGCGTCCCGCAAACACCCAACATGGTGAAATACAGTTTTCGACGAAGTGCCGGGACCTTGGGATCACTGATGAATTCGAGCAACCTACGCCGATTCATCTTGGACTTCAGTGCCACTAATTCCGAATAAGGTGCCCTCGCAAATTCGTTGTAGGCATCTCCAGCCAGTATTTCCTCTGAGTCTTCGAGGTGGTTCTGGAAAAACTCGAGTCGCGCTGGTCCCGTTGGCAATGTTGGCAACTCTCTCAGATATTCCTCGACTCGGTCCGTCAGCGCAAGCGGAGTCGACCAGTCGAATGGTTTCCTGCTCGATGCCATTACGAGAAATCGATCATCCTTTCTCGCCGTCCCAAGATACAGCACCTGGAAAGCACCACCCGTTTTGACATGCTCGTCACCTTTTATGACGTGGGTGAACTCAAAATCTGACAGAGGCACTTCCTCTTGCGGGTTGCTCAAGTCAGACGCTGTGCTTCGCTTTCGAGACTTGAACTTAGCGATCGCCACGACATCCATGGCCTCCATTTCTTCCGCAAACGATTGAGAGATCGCCGAGCAGAACGGGCAGGCGATAGCGTGCCGGCTAAACAGATTGCAGACCAAGACAACAAGCAGATAGACTTGGACCTTCGGCATTGCGAACCTCTTGGCATCTACAAGCGTTCGTTGAAAGCGGTGGATGCCCAACCAGATCGCCAAAGCCGTACGCCAGGAGACGTTGACGGCATTCCGCTCATCCGCAACCGCAACTTGATTTGCAGCATCCTCCTCCACTCTTCTTCGACGCAATCGACAATCCTCCTGAGATAATTCGACGTACCGGTTGACCAGTTTCAGGGTGTTCGGTCAGTGGATCATCAGCCATGCGCTGCCAGACGTCAAATCGTGCTGGCCGTTCGTTCTCGCTCTGTGGAATCGTCTCGTATTCGTACGTTGGCATTTTTCTCTCGTTGCGCGGAGGTGAAATCGGTAGTGGCTGAACAGAACTCGAAGACGCTGCTGCCATTACTCACAAGCGATTCGCTCGGCATCGCCGAGGTACTCATCCGATACTGGATAGTTGCGGAAGCGAATCGAGTAATACTGCTCAAACCAGTCTCGAATGTCGCTTTCAACCCCAGGGTCATACTCGGGAGCAATATGAATCGTCTTGCCCATTTGGTTGTGACGAATGTCACCTTCTTCGACGATGATTCGTCCCGACTTGATGACGTAACGAGGTAACTGGAACATCGTTTCTTTGTTTTCGTGCGGCGTGTAAATTGTGACATCTGCGTCCGCACCAATGCCAAGGTGGCCCTTATTTTTCAAGCCCAGCAGTTTCGCGGGACTTGCTCGCGTGATGATGGCGATTTCATTCAACGTGTATTCGCGATCCAGGTCAGCCAGAACGGACCCTTCGGTGACTTTTGGGTGAATGGTTTTCAAGACGTCTTTGCGATAGCTACGATCCATCAGCAGACGAATGACCTGCGGGTAAGCGAGGAATGAGCCGCCGTTGGGGTGGTCGGTGCTCATCGCGACTCGCCAGGGGTCATTCATAAGCAGATACCACTCCAGGCCAATGGCCCACTGCCAAGCATGAACCATGCTCTTGTTGCGATACTTGATAGGCGCGATCCCGCAGCCAGCTTCCATTTCGGTATCTGAACTGAACCACTTCGTTCCGAATACGTTATGCAGGAAGTAACCCAACGGGCCATCGCCCGTCATGCTTGTCGTTTCGCCGAACACAACGTGACCGACATCGACAGTTATGTTCTCATGCGAGTTGACGTAATCCACCAGCGGTTCGACTTTTGAACAGAAAGTCTCTTCGTCTCCTTCTCCGCCGCCGTAGCTGTGGAACTGAATGTGTGTGATATGTCCACGATGACCTTCCAATGCCTCCATCGTACGCATGGTGGTTTCCCAATTCCCTGGCAGTCCTAGGTTATTGGCGTGGACGTGAATCGGGTGCGGCATGCGGAGTTCGTCCACAGACTTGGCAAGCCCGCGAATAATGTCACGCGGCGTCACTCCAAAGTGATCAACTACCTCATCAACCGTATGGACGTTGCCTGAAGCCTTGTTCTTCCATACTTCCACGCCACCTGGGTTAACCAACTTGACGGCGTACGCCTTCGCGGCTCCCATCAACCAGCCAACAAAGGCGTTCAGTCGCTCAGGCTCGTTTTCGGCGATCGCCTGCATGACGTAATGATTGTTCCCCAACAGGGTGAAGAATCCCTTGTCGATGCAGGGCGTATCAGCAAGCTCCTCATGGGCATGCCGAGCCGAGAGTGGCGGGACCGCGGCATCAAACGCTGTCGTGTATCCGAGCCCTGCGTACTTGTAGCCCGTAGCAAACGTACTAGGGACACTCCCCATCGTACCGCTATGCGTATTGGCGGTTCGGTAGACTTTCTCGCCCGAGCGTTTGTCCTCTGGGCGCATCTTCCTAGCTGCATTTACTTTCGGTCCAGCAAAGTGACTGTGCATGTCTACGCCGCCCGGCATAACAACTAACCCTTTGGCGTTCAGGGTCTGGGT
>CAYQMZ010000727.1:1521-4270 GCA_964418725.1 uncultured Pirellulaceae bacterium | reverse complement strand
AACAAATAAGGCTTTGACTTCGCGTAGCCGAAGCTCAAGGCATCTGTTCAAGAAGCCCGGTTGATGCGGTGGGCGTCTATGGGGATTGATTGAGTTTGCCAAGATCGTCTAGCGACAGGTTTGCTGTTTCGCTTTCGTCAATGTGAGCCGAGAGAAGTGGCATGGCTTCTGATCAGCAGACTTGGGACTTACAAGTGACGGTCTTGTTGCTGGGTGGTGCAGGCTATGGCCAGTCAGCGCATACCTTTCACGTTCGCCTTCGGGGTGACGTTTCGAATTCTCCGGTGCTGTGGGTTGTGGGTTCACGTGCATCAACCGCTATCGAGATAGGAGACGCTGTGTTCGGTCAGACAGTGCGGTCGCGGGAGTGCATGGGAAATGTCGAAGTGGACGTAGCAAGCAACGCGAAGTTCTCCGCCGCATGCGGCACAACGAATCGTGCGTTTTAGTTCTGGCGGTTGTGGAGCCAGGCCGCTGCCAAGCCAATAGGTCCAGCCAAGATGCAGCCAGACCAACCACTTCACCATCGCCCACGCGATGCGTGAGTTCTGGCTCTGCCAGCCGTAATGCCGCACCTTCTGAAAACCGGACGGCAAGACGTGTTGCAGGAAGCCTCGCGTGAACTCTTCACCGGACACCGTGCGACGCTTCGATCGGTTGTTGCCTGACGGGGTGCCGCTTCGCGAAGGGGTGTAGCGGAAGGTGACTCCGCGTTCGGTGCAACGTACGATGCGGTTGTCGCTGATCGCCACGCGATAGACATAGGGCGCGAGGTACTTCAGTACCGCGTTGCCGTCGCCTACCGGCTTGATGTCGACAACCCATTTCTGCTTCCAGACGTGTGCGGGAATCTTGTCGTAGAGACCAGCACGCTTCATCGCCGCCTTGAACTTCTCTCGGTAGACCTTGACCGCCGAGCCATGATGGAACAGAAAGTTCTTCGGCGTCGCGAGCCACTTCGTACCATCGTTGGATACGCCTCCGCCGGGAACCACGAAGTGTACGTGCGGATGGTAGACCATCGGGTCGCGACCCCACGTGTGAAGGACTCCGAAGAAACCAACGTTTCGACTACCTAGAAAGTCGGGATTGGCGAGCATGCCACGAATCGTCTCGCTACCGCAATCGAAGATCGCCGCGTAGCCATCGCGTTGCTGTGTGCGCAGCACTCGACGTACGGCTTCCGGAACCGTGAACGTCACCAGAAAATGGTGAGTTGGTAGCATGCGTTGGCGTTGCTTCGCGAGCCACTTCGCCGTCTTGTCGTGCTGGCACGTCGGACAATGGCGATTGCCACACGAGCGTCCGACCCAATGCACACGCTCACAACTTCGACATGCGAACACGGTAGCTCCGAGCTTACCCGTTCGACATCGCGTGATCGCGGAGATGACCTTGCGATGCCCGAGTGGAACTCGGCGTCCGAACTTGGCGAGGTACTGCGGTGCATGCTGCTTCAGGCAGTCTGCAACGGTAGGCACTACTTCGCCACGTTCGCGGACGCCCGGCTAGGGGAAGGCAGTTGAAAAATGGTTTCAATCGCCTTTCTGGCGTCCACTTCGGCGGTCTCGGTCAGGTGCAGATAGACGGTCGTGGTTTGCAGACTGCTGTGGCCGAGATACTTCTGGATTACGCGCAGCGTCACACCAGCTTCCAGGAGATGTGTGGCATAACAATGGCGGAGCGTATGAATCGAAACCTTCTTACCAAAATCGATCTGCCGCGTGATCTTCTTGATGGCTCCCTGCACCGTGGTCGGAGCCATCGGTGTTCTGGCTGTCGTGTTGTTGTGTTCGCGACCTTCGGCGGGAAAGAGCCAGCGTGGATGCCGATGTGTCGACCAGTAGCCACGCAACTGCAGCAGGGTCGACGTGGGCAACGGAACGTAGCGATCCTTCGCCCCCTTGCCGCGATGGATATGCACCATGCCACGCTCGGAGTCGATATCACCCACCTGCAGATTCAGGCCTTCCTCAAGCCTGAGCCCCATCGAATAGACGGTCCACAGGTAGACTGCCACTCGCTGGGTCTGGCAAAGTTCGATGATGCGATGGACCTGCGATTGGGTGAGCACTTCGGGCAACGTCCGGGACGTGGGGATCTTCAGCGTGCCGAGTGTCTGCCAGGTTCTTGGGCAGGTTGTTCCGAAGAAGAACTTCAAACCACTGAGTGCAACTCTCAACGATCCTGGTGCAAAGTTGCGATCGACCTTGAGATGCAGGAAGAACTTCCGCAATTGATCTTCGGTAATCTGATCGGGTGACGTCTCGCAGAAATCGGCGAGCTGCCGGATGGCTCTGAGGTAGCCATCATGAGTCCGTTGACTCATGCCTGCCAATTGCAGGTCATCGCTCATACGCTGGTAGAGTGGGCCGTGAAAGAATCGGGAATGTGACATCGAAAGCTCTCCTTGTAATTGGCGGCTACCGCCGCCGAAACTACAAAGATGCCACTTCTCTTTGAGACCGAGCCTGTCAGCCTGCTATACTCCAACAACCACTGCCGCGAAGCGGCTTACTTGAACAAAGGCATGAACGCGGAGCCGCCGACAGCGCGTTTTCAAATGGAGCATCAACCGCGGCGGCCCGGTTTTGCCAGACGTTATGTTGCCAACACATCTTTGATGATTCTTTGCAGCACATTGAGATCAAATGCTGAGGGCTCGATTTGGACTAAAGGGGCTACTGATCGTCCTGACGATCTTCTGCGTCGTGTTGGGGTTATGGTGTCATTCGGCCAATCGCCAACG
>CAYQMZ010000727.1:0-1511 GCA_964418725.1 uncultured Pirellulaceae bacterium | reverse complement strand
CGGAGCCCTCAAAGCTGCGTTCCTTGACGACAGTGTTTTCAGTTCGCACCCAGTTGTCCTCAACGTTATGCTGCTCAGGCGGAACATTCATGAATACCCAACTGACGTCTGTTTTGTTGCTGACTTCACTCCTTTTCGCTGGGTGCGATACGCGTCGGGTTGAACGCCAGGCGAATGGAGGTATCACTGACGAAGATGTCACATCTGGCAAACATACCGTCGAACGAGACGTCGACTCCACCTCCATCGACGGTTACAAAATCGTCTATTCGAAAAGCATGAAACCGGCAGGCGTATTCTCGATTGGCGAATCAAACCTTCTACGTATGTCCTTTCCTGATTTCACGCTATACATCGTCAAAGGCGAACTCCTGAAAGATCGAGAACATTTTGGTCAGGTCTCCAATGGCGACACGATTCGTATTGGTGCCGATGGTAGACTCATTGTTAATGGACAGCTGGCAGAGTCAGAGGACGATTCAATTTTTGAGAATGGCAAGATTCAGGATGGCATCGACAAGATTGACAGCTTGGCTGGAGGATTCAAGCCGACCAACGGCTGATGGTGTTCGCAATCAGAGTCCGTTCGGCCGTCTTCGTCGAGAAATTCTTGTGTAGTAGCCTTTTCCCGTGCAGATCCACCACGCAGACGTGCATGCTGTTCGCGTGGATACCGATCCCGCAGCAAAATTCGTGTTGTTGACGAGAGATCTGCATCGTGCACTTCCTTGAGTGAGTAGGCTTTAGCCACGAACCTTGAGGTTGACGCGGCAACAGCACGCCTCGTTGCGGCTCAGACCGTAATGGAGAAGTCCGCTCGCTCAAGCAAGGACATGATGAGTATCAAACGGGTGAACCGGAGCCGTCAAAACCGTGTCGCTTAAAGACTGTGTTTTTCGTTCGGGCCCGATTGCCCGTGACGTCATACAACTCGAACCGAAAGCTCTTGAATGGCCCGGAAGGCGCAATGCAACAAGTGTCTCTTCACATTTTGCGGCGGTCACAGCCACCATGCTGGCTTTGGGAAATGCCTATGCACTTCTTGCATGTCACGCTTCGTGCTCCCCACGAAATCTGAATGGGGGCCCGACATCGGCGAAGAAATTAAAATCGGGCGGCTCCAGCAGAAGCTGGAAGATGGATGGCGAAGCGTCATAGAGATTATGCCAACAGGCATACGTTTTACAACGCAACGTGGCAAACAATTGTCTGCTCCTCCCAAAGGGACTGGCTTGGACGACGAACCTCCTTGCTATTTAGTCCACTACCCAATTGCTGATGTGTTGTGCCCTGACTGCGGTGAATCCAACCTTGTTATGGGGTTCGACGACGGTGATGAATGCCCTAAGTGCCGCCTTGGCAAAATGAAAACTTCGGTGGTTATCTATTGACTTGCCACAACAACGACTTCGTTCTTGCGTGATTGGTGCGGCGAGCAACGGCCATTGAACAGCTCTCTCTCCAGGGGCACAATGCCTCAGACACAACAGAAAAATGGAACCGAACCGGAT
>CAYQMZ010000726.1:0-4278 GCA_964418725.1 uncultured Pirellulaceae bacterium | reverse complement strand
GCTTTGCCTAGTCCCAAGCATGCAAATGAAACTGGGGCCCTCGTCTTCGTGGTCACTCGTTCCCACTCAGGGGGATTGGTGCTCCATAGTTCCACGCAGCACCGTTTATGACGCCTTTTCGTCCGACTAAAATGTGGCAGTAATGCTTAGGTTGGGGTACGGTCCCACTTTACGACTGCGGGGCAAACAATGCAGTCGCTAGGGCTGGTGAATACGTTGATCCAATTAGGACTTTGGGGCCGTTGCGGTACGGCAAGATAGCGTTGACCATGTCTGATCCCTCCGTCACAAGGTGGCTGCACGATTTACATGAAGGTTGCGATGTCGCAGCCCAGTGTTTGTGGGAGTTCCTGCACAAGCGTTTGCTGGGATTGGCCCAAAAGCAGTTGGATCGGAAGACGCCCGTGGCGTTCGATGAAGAGGACGTTGCGCTCAGTGCGTTCGACTCGCTCTGCCGGGCAATCCAACAGGGGCAGTATGAAATCGGTGATCGCGATGAGCTTTGGAGTTTGCTGGCGGTGATTACTGTCAACAAAGCTCGTCGGCGTGTCCGAGACGAAAATCGACTGCGTCGAGGAGGGGGGCATACGCAGCACGACAGCGATGTGCTTGAGACCCTGATGTCCGCACAGCCCGATGTCAGCACAACCATCATGATGCAGGAAGAGTGCGAGCGGCTTCTGGCGATGTTGAAGAGACGCGAGGTTCAGCTAGTCGCCTTGCTGAAGGTCGAGGGCTACACGAACGAGCAGATCGCCAGCCTATTGGGGTGTTCCCGGCGGGCTGTGCAGCGTCGCTTGAACATCATCCGCCGACTCTGGCGAACGAGTGCCCAGCTAGAACCCACTTCGGAAGCGGATTAGTTTTCGAACGCGGCCCATCGATTCCCCCGTGCCGTTCGAAGAATGCAAACTCCGTGCGCGTTCGTTCTGTGAAGCAGTTGGGCGACAGGTTTCTCCGATGTGTGTGATCGGTTACCAAACAGCCCGATCACATGGCTACGACCTTCGACCCATCTGTATGCCTAGTTGGTTACCCGGAGGTCGCGTAGGCATTTGTCCGTTGTCGCGACGGGACAACGACGTTTGACTCAGTTCGGCAGTGAAATGGACGATCTGGTTCCATTGTCGAAGGACTGTGTAGCCAGAGTTGCGCAGCTGGAAAGATTTGCGAAAAAGTTTTGTAAGCCAATCCGGTCTGAGGCGACCTATGCGTATGACCCGCGCCTGCCCCAGTTGTTCAGGTTACACGGATCATTGTGGTGCAAGATTTTCAAAAGTTCCTAGCTTCGTGTGTCAACTCACCGTGTCTAGGAAAATCGGACACTAGTTTGGAAATCGGCATAGCAATCCTATTTCCCCGCTACCCGTTGAGGCATTGATGAAACACAACACGCTTAAGACATTCGCCGTACTATTTGTGGGCATTCTAACATCCAGTGCGTTAGCACAGACCCAGATCGAAGTGAAGGTAACGACTACCGGTCCTGTTGGACTGGCTCCTACTTTTGCCGCCTTCCATGACGGAAGCTACGACATTTTTGACAGTGGCTCAAACGCCTCCCCTGGTCTAGAGCTTCTCGCCGAGTTAGGCGACGCGTCGGTTATCGTTGATGAAGCAATGACGGCTGGCGTTTCGAGCGCTGCCGGTTTTGCTCCGGGCGGCCCATTCGCTCCTAACGGCGGCATGGGATCGCACGTCTTCATGGTTGATGATGGCGACTCTTCGTTTTCTTTGGCTGCAATGATTTTGCCATCGAATGACTGGTTCATCGGAACCGGCAATGCAATTGATGTTTCATCGTTGTTGGGTGCCAGTGCCGGCACGTCGCTAAGCTTCGACCTGTCGACTGTCTACGACGCAGGTACGGAGCTTGAAGATTTCACCTACGCTCCGGGTGGCGGACTGGTTGGTATCACGACCGCAGCGACACCTCCTGGTGGCACAGCTACAAGCGACCCAATTTCGGCTGTAACTGGCGCGGACCCGTTTTCGGTATTCGCGAACATCGAGCCAGCGGACTTCGACACATCGTCGATTGCTTTCAACGCTGGTCCAGTTGCATCCATTTCTCTGACAGTCGTCCCTGAGCCTTCGACGGTTTCCTTGGGTGGACTCGCCGCGATGGGATTGTTGTTGGTTCGTCGCCGTCGCTAAGTGACCCGATAGACCAAGAACGAAGTAAGTCGCAATACGAACGATCGGAAAGCCCCGCGTTTTTACGCGGGGTTTTCTCGTGCGTTAAGGCGGTTCGCGATCGTGTTTTCAATGCTGTAGAATCCCTGCCGGTTCATATCGTAAGGGGAATGGGATGAAACATTGGACGTGCGTGGTCTTACTACTTTGCCTGGCAGTTGAAGCTCTGGCTGCTGATAAACCGAACTTTGTTTGGTTGATCTCGGAAGACAATTCCGTTCACTACATGAAGCTATTCGATGAGCATGGTGCAGAAACGCCTCGAATCGCGGAACTAGCCAGGCACGGCTTGTTGTTCGAGAACGCGTTCTCGAATAGTCCCGTATGTTCCGTCGCTAGAACGACACTCATCACTGGTTGCTACGGGCCGCGAATCGGTACGCAATATCATCGCCGTTCGGTGACGGTGCCAATGCCTCCAGGGCTGCGAATGTTCCCCGCGTACTTGCGTGACGCGGGCTATTACACCACCAACAATCGCAAGAAAGACTACAACGCGGTTGAAGGGCGCGGTGTTTGGGACCAGTCGTCTAACAAGGCCAGTTGGCGTAGCCGAAAAGATGGTCAGCCCTTTTTCCACATGCAAAGCTTTGGCACGACGCACGAAAGTTCGCTGCACTTTAAGAACATGCAGCAGGCGACTAGCCATGATCCAGACAAGGTGTTTGTGGCCCCATACCACCCCGATACAGCCACATTCAGATACACCAACGCACGATATCGAGACAACATCCAGAAAGTCGATGGGCAGATCGGAGCAGTCGTTGATCAGCTAGACAAGGACGGGCTGCTTGAAGACACCTTCATTTTCTACTTCGGTGACCACGGTGGCGTTCTGCCGCGAGGCAAAGGGTACGCCTATGAGAGCGGATTGCACGTACCCTTGGTCGTCCGCGTCCCGGACAAGTGGAAACACTTAGTACCTGATGCAAAACTGGGATCGCGTCAGACTGGCTTCGTCAGCTTCATTGACTTTGGCCCAACGCTGCTGCACTTGGCCGGGATCGACGTTCCTGAACAAGCGGACGGTCAACCGTTTCTGGGGGCGGGGATAACCATGAGCGATGTCTCCAAGAGAGATGAAGCACTAGGTTACGCCGATCGGTTTGATGAGAAGATCGACTTGGTGCGCACGTTGCGGAAGGGACGATTCGAATATGTACGAAGCTATCAGCCGTTCAACTTTGACGGTCTGCAAAACAACTATCGGTACAAGATGTTGGCATTCGCTGAGTGGCGTGAGTTATATAAGGCTGGCAAGCTAAATTCGATTCAGAGCCAGTTCTTCGAACCGCGACCAGCGGAAGCTCTATACGATATTGAGGCGGATCCTCACGAGACCGTGAATCTGGCGACGAACCCAGAGTACAAAACGAAGTTGCTTGAAATGCGAGCCAGGCTGAATGCAAGGGTGAAAGCCATGCCCGACTTGAGCATGTATCCCGAAAGTCACCTCGCCGACGAAGCCTTCAGCGGCCCAGTAGACTTTGGCATTCAGCACAAGAAAGAAATTGCCGAACTCGTTGATATTGCTGACCTAGCGCTCGTATCGTTTGCTGATGCAAAGCCCAAGCTCGAAGCCGCACTGAAATCGGAAAATCCATGGCATCGATACTGGGCTTTGATTGTCTGCAGTAGTTTTGGTGAACGTGCGACTGAGTTCTCGGCAACCGCCGCACGTATGGCGGCAAGCGACGAAGAGAATTTGGTCCGAGTCCGGGCCGCTGAATTCCTTGCGCTAACGGGCAAGAACGACATGCGGGGCGTAATCGTCGACGCGCTCCAGCAAGCCCGGCATGGTGTCGAGGCTAATCTGATTCTCAACACGCTCGTGCTCTTGCGTGACGGACCGCCACACTATGAGTTTTCGATTCCGTCTGAACTGGACTTGCAAAAACCTGGTGTGGCCGAAGTCGAAAGACGCCTGCTGTATCTGAATGGCAAGCTCCAATAGGAATCGTATTGAACTCTAGCGTGCTGAGACATTAATTCGCTGATTCGTAGGTCCGGTTCCTACCTTGTCATTACCCACAAGTACGTCGATTGCTCGCTTCCTCACTTCACCCTCCCACGAGCTAACTC
>CAYQMZ010000725.1:3522-4282 GCA_964418725.1 uncultured Pirellulaceae bacterium | reverse complement strand
GTAAGTCACTCAGAATCGCACGGCGGACATTTCGATGGATGAGCAACGCGAGCACCTTCGGCACAAGGAACCTTCCCGCTTAGAGCGACCCCGCGAACTGGTTCTGGTGTGCCCGCCGCTACGCAGTAACGTTAATTTGTCACGGATCGTTCGTGCCGCAAGTTGTTGTGGGGTGACGCGGATGATTGCTTGCGGGAATCCAAAAATCGATCCCAAGATTGCTCGCGATGGTGCGGAACAAGTCAATCTTGAGGTACGGCGTTCTCTTCCGCCCGTATTGAAGTCCATGAGAGAAGACGGCTTTCGATTAATTGGCTTGGAACAGACCAGCGACTCGGTGGACATCCATCAGTTTGCCTTCGAACGCCGGACAGCCCTGGTAATCGGCCACGAGCGTCTGGGGATCGATGACGAGTCGCTTCGTTTTTTGGATGCAGCGATCGAAATCCCAGTGTACGGCCTGCCCTACAGCTACAACGTCGCCACCGCGACTTCGATGGCCTTGTACGAGTACTGTCGCCAATTCCCAGCAGGTTGACCGTCCCCCAAATCCGGAACGCAACCCGCAGTCGAAGACATGGCGTCATGCTTGAAGCAGTTCCCCCGACTCGCAACGAGCTGGCGATCGATCGTGCGTCCAAGCCAAGCCAACGTCGAGGCCCCGGCACAAGTCAACCCATCCGAAGAGTCTTATTGGGCAGATTTTTTTAGCTGCTTGTCAATTTGAGACCACGCGAGTGTGCCCGTGGTGGTTGTTGGG
>CAYQMZ010000725.1:0-3512 GCA_964418725.1 uncultured Pirellulaceae bacterium | reverse complement strand
CCGGCCCCACTCGTCAACCCATACGGTGCGTCCCATTGAGCCATTTTTTCAATTTACTTTCTCGATTTGCAACAATGCAGAGGTACCCGTGGTGGTTGTTGGGTTGGTTCTGGGACCGTACACTCGGAGGTTTGGTCTGACTGCTCGGGGAACCGCACAGAACGCGGCTCTTTTAGGCATTCACTTTCGGAGACGACAAGGTGCCAGGAACTTGCGTAATCGGTCTTCAATGGGGCGATGAAGCCAAGGGAAAGATCGTCGATCTACTTACCCCGAACTACGAATTTGTTGTTCGGTACCTTGGTGGAGCCAACGCGGGCCATACCGTGGTAGCAGGCGACGACGTCTATAAGCTGCATCATATCCCCAGCGGAATTTTGGATTCCAAGGTCACCAACATCATCTCCGGTGGTGTCGTGATCAATCCACCAACGATCTTGGAAGAGATTGACGGGCTGGTCGATCGAGGCGTCGACTTGAGCAATCTCGTCTTGAGCGATCGATCGCACGTGGTTTTCCCTTGGCACATCGAAGAAGACCGCCTGCTGAACAAAGCTACCGCGGACGGCGAAGACATCGGCACCACCTTGCGCGGCATCGGCCCCTGCTATCGAGACAAGGTGGGACGATCGTTCGCGTTACGGCTTGGTGATCTGTGTCGTCCCGAGCTTAAAGACAAGATCAACTTGATTGTGGAAGCCAAGCAGCGATCTCTGGCTGGCCTGAATGGCAAAGGGAACATTGATCTCAACGCCGACGAAATCTACGAGCGTTACGCTGGGTATGGCGAGCGATTGAAACCTCACATGGCAGACACCACCGCCATGCTGCTGGACGCTGTGGACGAAGACAAAGCGATCCTCTTCGAAGGGGCTCAGGGAGCTCTACTCGATATCGATCACGGAACGTTCCCATTCGTCACCAGCAGCAATAGCTCGGGTGTGGGCGTTGCATCAGGTTCGGGTGTCCCAGCACAGTTCTGCAACATGGTGCTGGGCGTCATCAAGTGCTACAGCACTCGCGTTGGTGGCGGTCCATTCCCAACCGAGCAGGACAACGCTGATGGGGAGCATATCCGGCAAGAAGGTAACGAGTTCGGAACGACGACGGGTCGTCCACGCCGATGTGGATGGTTTGACGCAGTGGCCGTCCGCTATACGGCTCGACTGAGTGGCGTGAACTTGCTGAGCGTGATGATGGTCGACGTTTTGAGCAAGCTAGAGACAATCAAAGTTTGCACGGCCTACGAAATCGACGGCAAGCAAACAACGGTCTTCCCTAGCCACGTCGACGACCTGCGCCGCGTTAAGCCTGTTTACGAGGAGTTGCCGGGCTGGCAGACGGACGTGACGGGTGTGAAAGAAATCTCGGATCTCCCTGAAAACGCTCGCAAATATCTCGACAGGATCAGCGAACTCGTGGGTAGACCTGTCGGCGTTGTGTCGGTCGGTCCAGACCGAGCACAAACGATGTTCTCTGATGCAGGCAGAGAGGCAATGGGCGTCCCGGCCTAGCACTGCGTACCGAAACGACGGCAGACGTCACAAGGCGACAACCAGTGAGCCGCTAAGCCCGAATCACTGGCTTCAGAACCGACCTTCGAGTAACTAGCCCTTCAAGGTATCTTTAACGAGATGCCTGGAGCGAAGTCCGCTAAACTGATTTTACGCCGACTTTGGCATTCCCGGCATCGTTGATCCCGCCCTACAGGCTGCAGAACAAAGTCCGAAGTGAATTCACCTTCCGCCACAGATTCGACGCCACAGCTTGACGTTCCGCGTGAACGACTGCCGCAACACGTTGCGGTCATCATGGATGGGAACGGTCGTTGGGCCCAACGCCAAGGGTTGCCTCGAATCGAAGGTCATCGCAACGGCGTTACCAGCGTTCGAAAAGTGACGGAAGAATGTGCTCGGCTGAATTTGCGGCAGCTCACACTCTATTGCCTTTCCAGCGAAAACTGGAAGCGGCCAAAGCTTGAGCTTGAATTCCTCATGCATCTGCTCGAGCAGTACATGATCGAAGAACGGGCTCTGATCATGGAACAGAACATCATCCTGTCCGTGATTGGTCGTCGTGACGGTATTCCCGATCGAGTCTTGGCGGAAATCGACAAGACGATCGAGATGAGTTCCACGAATACCGGGACGCGGCTGTGCCTGGCCATTAACTACGGTGGTCGCGGTGAGATGGTGGACGCAATTCGTCGGATTGCACAAGACGCGGCAAGCGGAAACTTGAAGCCAGACGACGTCACGGAAGAACGTGTCAGCCAATACCTGTACACTCACGACATGCCAGATCCAGACTTGCTGATCCGCACAGCCGGCGAGATGCGAGTCAGTAACTTTCTGTTGTGGCAAATCAGCTATTCAGAGATTTGGGTCACCGAAAAGTGTTGGCCGGAGTTTCGCGAACAGGATCTTCACGACAGCTTCCGAGATTTCGCGCGACGAGATCGTCGTTTCGGTGGACTAAACCAGTAGGACGCAGGTTAAGAGCGAATCGATGCTACGCAAGCGACTGATCGCCTCGTTCTTCATGATTACGCCGGTCCTGACCGTGATGTGGTTGGACACTCGCGCACACTTTGGGTATCCCGGCATTTGGAGTATCCCCATTATCATGCTGGCCAGTGTTGTAATTGCCAGCGAACTGATGGCGATGACACGAGAACGAACCGAGGGGGCCACACCATGGGTGGCCTATTTAGGTTGCGTACTCTGTAACCTGGCCGTGGTCTCACCAGAACTTTTTGACGTCACGAATCGTTGGTTGGCAGTCAGCGTCGCGCTCTGCGTTGCGCTGGGTGCAGCCTTCGGCAATGAACTGCTTAGGTTCGACGGCGAGCGTCCCGCAACAAAGCACATTGCATTGACCATGCTTGTGGTTCTCTACTCGGGGTGGCTGCTCTGCTTCCTTACATCAACGCGCATCGAACTAGGAAACGACAGCGGCATGCTCGCGTTGTTTTCCATCTTATTCATCATCAAGATGTCCGATGCCGGTGCCTATTTCGTCGGCAAGAACCTTGGCAAGAACAAACTCGCTCCGCTACTAAGTCCGGGCAAAACCATTGAAGGTCTGTTCGGTGGGATCGCTGCCGCAGTGCTCGCCGCATGGCTCGTATTTGCCATAATCCAACCGCAGATTATGCCCGTTACGAATGTGAATTGGCTTGCCGTGTTTGCCTATGCAGTTTCCATTTGTTTGTGCGGCGTGGTGGGTGATCTCAGTGAGTCTCTCATCAAACGCGACATGGGTTGCAAAGACTCAAGCGGCTGGCTTCCTGGGTTGGGAGGCATCATGGACACCGCCGATTCTGTCTTGTTTGCCGCTCCGGTGGCCTACTTGTGGTGGTCAACCGGTTTGTTGTAGTCAGAGGCGAAGATAGTTGCGGCAAAACAATCACGATTCGCCATGTTTTGTTATCAATGCACTACGCTTTGACACACCCATAGAGTTGACGCTTTGCGTAGAAAACGTGTGACCATGCTTTCCGATTTTCAACA
>CAYQMZ010000724.1:0-4293 GCA_964418725.1 uncultured Pirellulaceae bacterium | reverse complement strand
CTCGTACATCGCCGCTTCGAAAACGACGTAACAGCACTTATGACGAGCCTTCGCCTCGTACATTGCAACATCAGCAAACTGGAACAGCGTGGTGATATCTCGGGAGTCATATGACGTCGCGATACCAATCGACGCGGAAGCCGCCATTTTCCGATGACCGATGCGGGCTGGCTTTTGAAGTTCGACCAGAATTTTGCTGGCGACATCTTCTGCCGTCTGCTTCGAATCTAGACCTCGCAGCAGAATCGAAAATTCATCGCCACCAAGCCTCGCCGCGCAATCGCCGGGCCGCAGACACTTCCGAATCGTCTTCGCCACATGCATCAGGAGCTCGTCACCCATCTGATGACCGTGACGATCATTCACCAATTTGAATCCATCGAGGTCAATAAAGAAGACGGCGTTCAGCTCGGTCGTTTGCAGCGCATCCTCTACGTACTCCATGAAGCACGTGCGGTTCGGCAAGTTTGTGAGCGCATCGTGATTCGCGCGATGCAGCAACTGCGCCTTCAAGGTTCGTTGTTCTGTGATATCGCGGGCAAGCATGACGACTTCGCCGAAAGACGTCTTGGCGGCATTGGCTTCTAAGCAAATCCGCGTTCCGTCTCGTGTGATTTCGAAGGCAAAGGAGACACGCTCCTCACCTTTCCCAAGGTCGTCGAATGCCGTACGTAGCGACGTGGCAAACTGTGGGCAACTCTCAAACACCGACGTCTGCTCAAGACATTTAGGGCTGGACGGAAGCAACTCGGCTCGCGTGGTTGTTGCCTCCAAAACGATTCCATCACGAGTCATCCTCAGATAGATGTCGCCAGCAGCGTTGAGTATTTGGAATAGTGACTCTTGCGACGGCTCTTCAGTGTCTGGCTCGAAAGTAGGCGATTCTAGTGGCTCCGCTTCCTCTTCAATTTCGCCACTTCGAGCATCACGCAGCAACAGCAGTTCGACGGCGGCATCATGGGAAGCAAAATCGTTAACGGACAGGCCTGAGGCTTCAAGATCTGCAAACGAATCGAATCGCGGCGACCCTAGGACGGCAAGTTCCTCGTCAGTTTCAACAAGTTGGCAGCGAAGTTTCACGCCACTCTCGTGCACTACCAGATCGAACGCACTGGGTAGCTGTTTTCGAATCGCGTCAACGCTAGAAGGCCATGCTCCGTCGAGTGGACGGACCAAATCCTCTAGCAGGCAGCCCACCTGGCAATTCCTCGCCAACTTCGATAGCGACGGACCAATTTCCGTGACGCGAAGATGGCGATCGAATTGAAATCGGAACGGGAATAGGTCGTTGTCGATCCGCATTAAGTGGTCCGTAGCGATGGGGCAAACCCGAATTGTGAACAATCAAATATGGGTTTCCCGAAACGTTCACGCAGCCAATTCGATATCCCGACGCCACCCAATCGCATGTCGGTTGTGCGGATGGAACGGATCAGTTGGTTTGTTCATTCGCTATTCCGCAACACGTCCCCCGCCCTGAGTATTTCCATACGTCGCATGGGAATTGGCCTGTCGAGTAGGTATCGTGGCCCACTTCGGTAACCACCTCACGTTATTCCCATTGTTTGCGTCATGTCCGGGCGAATCATCAGCCAAGGCCGCTAAGTCGCGAGGATCGTGACCAGTAAGAACGTCGTACTGGACATTACGCAATTCAACAACTAACTTCGCGTCGATCAAACCTCGTGTTGGCCTCCGGACCGTCTCCCAATGATTGGCAAGCCGTCGCATCGAATGTCTCGCGTTCAGTCGCCCATGATCCCCGTCGTCGGCGAATGGATTGCTGCGTGCCCGGGTACGATTTCATTGGGACAGGGGATCGTGCACTACGGACCACCCACGGAGATCCAGAACGCGGTGGTGCAAGCAATGCAGTCAGGGCCGCGAGTTGATCGCTATTGCCTTGTGCGTGGGATTGATGAGCTTCTGTTGGAAATCGAGCAAAAGCTGAAGACGGACAATCAGATCGACGCGATGGACTCAGCACTCGTCGTGACCGCCGGTTCCAACATGGGATTTCAAAACGCGGTTTTGGCCATCGCAGATGTTGATGACGAGATTATTCTGCTCAGCCCGTTCTACTTTAACCATGACATGGCCATCGACGTTGCTGCCTGCCGTACCGTTGTCGTGCCAACCGACGACAACTATCAGATCGACTTGCGGGCGATTGAATCGGCAATAACGCCTAAGACAAAAGCCATCGTCACCGTATCCCCCAGCAATCCGACGGGCGTGGTCTATTCTCGGGAATCCCTGACAGCCTTGAATCAACTGTGCCGAAATCGCGGCATCTACCACATTAGCGACGAAGCGTACGAGTACTTCGTCTACAGCGGACAAGAACACTTTTCACCGGGATCGCTTCCCGATTCGGCCGACCATACGATTAGTTTGTTCTCGCTATCCAAGGCGTATGGAATGGCAGGCTGGCGAACCGCATACATGGTCATCCCCAAACACCTTGAAACGGCCGTCAAGAAGATCCAAGACACAAATCTAGTTTGTCCGCCAGTACTCAACCAATTCGCAGCAGCTACTGCATTACGTGCCGGCAAGTCGTGGTGCATGCAGCAAACGGGTGGATTTAAAGAAGTACGCGATTTAGTCCTTTCGAAGCTCAGTTCGCTAGGTGATCGCTGTGAAGTGCCGCATCCCGACGGGGCGTTCTACGTGCTCGCGAAGTTGACGACGGACAAGACAGATATGGAAATTGTCGAACGTCTAATCCGCGAGTTTGGAATCGCCGTTATGCCGGGATCCACCTTTGGCGTTACCGAGCACGATGTTCCACAGGGTTGTTCCATACGTATCGCTTATGGTGCCCTGAATCGCGACTCTGTGGCCGAAGGTATGGGACGACTAGTCCAAGGTCTGGATTCACTACTATAAAAGAACGGGAGCCCCAAGATGCAGGTCGTCGCCATTCAATTGGATTCAGTATGGGAGGACAAGCCAGCAAGTCAGGACCGTGTGCGTTCTGTGCTGGCCGCATCGGACATCCAACCGCGTTCGCTGATCGTGCTTCCCGAAATGTTTGATACGGGCTTTAGCATGAACGTTCAAGCGACCGCCCAAGACAACGATTTGGTATCCGAGGAGTTCTTGCGCGGAATCGCTGCGGAATTCAACTGCGCGGTGCTGGGAGGAGTTGTCGGACCAATACTCAATGGCCAAGCGAGCAACGAAGCGGTGGCCTTCTCACCAGATGGTCAGGAACTCGCACGCTATCGTAAGAACCAACCATTTACTCCCGCTGGTGAGGATACGCACTACGGAGCAGGCCACGGCCATGTGCAGTTCGAATGGAATGGCGTCCGAGTCGCACCGTTCATCTGCTATGACTTGCGATTCCCAGAGGTCTTCCGACCGGCCGCTCGTGACGGTGCTGAATTGATCGTTCTGATCGCGTGCTGGCCGGAAAAGCGGTCCGAGCATTGGGTTCGCTTGCTGCAAGCCCGCGCAATCGAGAACCAAGCTTATGTCGTTGGCGTCAATCGCTGCGGAACTGATCCGCAGTTTACCTTCGATGGTCGCAGCGCGGCATTCGATCCGCACGGCGAATGTATGTTCGAGGCAGACAATCGTGAGCAGGCGCTCACATGCGAAGTCTCAGCCAAGGTCGTTCGCGATTGGCGAGAGGCGTTTCCTGCGCTCAAAGACATGCGTCTCTGAGCCTTTTGCGCCTTCACCGATACTCCTACAGCCACAATCTGGAGTTGCGGTAGCTCCCAGCGCGACAAAGCCTTCGGCAATTGTCGCTCTCCCCTAAACACTTGACGCATTTCGTTACCAACCGGCACATCGAAATCGTTTGCTTTACCCCCTCGCGAAATTGACGGGACACAACATGAAGACTCACCTCTTGGCACTTGCAGCCCTGGTCCTACTCTCTGTCGTACGCGTTGACCTCATCGCGCAAGTCCTACAGCTGCAAAAGGGCGACCATATCTGCTTCGTGGGAAACGCACTGGGCGAACGAATGCAGCATCAAAACCAGTTCGAAAAACTGTTGCATGAACGCTTCGCCTATCAGGAACTGATTGTTCGCAATTTGTGCTTCCCTGGCGACGAAGTCGACAACCGACTTCGATCCTTTAATTTCGGCAGTCCCGATGACCATCTGACGCACAGCAAGGCTTCGGTCATCTTATTTTTCTTTGGCTATGGTGAATCGTTCGCCGGTGAAGACGGTATTGCCGAGTTCTCGCTGGCGTTGGAAGAACTGGTCAAAGAGACCAAGACCAAGGAATACAGTGGCAACGGTTCACCCCGCATCGCACTGATTTCACC
>CAYQMZ010000723.1:639-4312 GCA_964418725.1 uncultured Pirellulaceae bacterium | reverse complement strand
TCGACGTTGTGGCAACACGGGCAACCAGAGACACGGATGTCTGCCTTGCCTTGGATGAATTAGTCGCGGTTTACCAGATCCTTGATGACGTCGGCCGACGTAGTTTTGCCTACCAAAGAAGTCTTCTTGAGCAACAACTTGGGAATCGTGCCTTTGCCGGCCATTTTGTAGACGCGTATGTTGGCCTGGACGTACTTGCCTGGCTTCGTCGAGCCATACATCTTGATGAATTGCTGATCCCCCACCAACTTCTTTGCATGAGCCTGCGCCGCGGCAACCGTCGGAGCCTTCTCGCCCTGCATCATCCAGTGGTGAAATTCAGCAAACTTGCTCGGCTTCACAAGCCATACGGCTACGGCTGTCTTGGCAAGTTCACATGCCTGTTCGTGTCCTGCCGGAGTTTTCTCGACTGTGGCGTTGCAGTTTCGATTGATGGGTACCGGCAAAGCGATGATTGCCAACTCCCCCTTAAAATCTTTGAAGGCCTTTTCCAATGCCGGCGCCGTGGCACGACACGACGGACAGGTGTAGTCGTACATCTCCGCCGTGACTCGCGGTGCTTGCTTGTCACCAATAATGGGCCAATGGTCCGTGCGGAGAGTTGCAATCCGTCCAAACGAAACCTGCCTGGGCTGCTGAGTCTCGTTAGAACCCGCCTTCGAAGCTTCGGCCACGACTCCAGTCAGTAGTGGCTCGTACGTGCCCGTCGCCAGAGCGAACAGCGTTACAGCATCTCGGAAAAACGCACTGGTCGATTCTAACCGTGGAGTTGCAACGGAATCTTCGCCCACTCCCTGACTATCATCCTGCCCAACTTGCGCTGGGTCAGGGCTCCGCACCTCTTCGGCCTCCACGTCATCCAACAGTTCAGGCTCGTCGAAATCGAAAGGAGAAATCACCTCCGGCACCAGCATCTCCGGCTGGTCGTCTGATTCCGTGACCTCGAACTCTTGTATCTCGTATGTGGGAGGGGTTTCCGTCTGCCATTGGGCGACCGCGATTGAGCAAACAACAGCCAACCCAGCGACGCTTAAGATCGGCCGTTGAAGCAGGAGCCTCTTTCCACTGAAGGTGACCAAAAGGAGCAACCCGATTCCGCAAGCGTGTGCGACCAAGCAGTAGGCACACAAATGTCCCAACACAAACACTTGTAGCGACGTAAACCAAACGGCTGCGAAGCCGGCAATGCAGCACACGAAAGCAACAGGAGCCTGCAATGCCATTCGCATGACACTTGTTCGTGCTGTGGCGTAGCTGGCCAGCAACGCGATCAACCCTACGTAGGTAAGGACCGCAAATGTGGCCACCGGGATCCCCATGAACTTTGACCATTTGCTTGTTAGTACGTGGTCGCAGTTAAAGACACTGCCTCCGCCACACCCAGCAACGGGAGTCATGTGGAAACCGTGCCAAGCCAGATAGCCAGAAACCGAAAGTGCGATCGACGCAAGAATCGCCATCACCCAAAGCTGCAGCTTCGAGAAGCCTTGTTCGCCATTGCTCATGTTACCACCCGTCGTGGAACTCCAGCGGTGCGAATCTTTCGTTGATCTCGCCGGACTGTTTCGAATGCGATTCCTATCCCGGGAACGCAGCTTGATTGGTGGAGAATCGCGGATCAAGTCCATTTGGGAAAGCGGTCGCCCCGTCAACATCGCGCCCGAAGGCACGATTGACTAATAATTTGGCCGGATTAGCACGATTTTGCAAACTGGAGAAACCCACGTATCCCCAGTTCACGACAGCTCCTTAGTGTATGTCTGATAAAAAAATCCGAAAATACGAATCGGTCAACAAAATTGACGGCCCCTTATCGGCCGGCAATTTCAACGCCTCTTCAGACCAAACCCGCTGTAGTGAAAGCCTGTTTCGTCAACCGAGATCACGGAACCGGTTGGTGCGAGATACTTTTGGATCTGCTGGAATGGCGGCAATGGGTTCTCTTCTAACGCTCGATTCACTCGTCCCAGCCATTCGTTATTCTCTGCAGCACGTGTCAATCCTTGTCGAGTCTCCTCTGCAGTCAACAGCTCGTAGCCCGCACGAATCGCTTCTTCCGGCCGGTTGAATGAAAAGTAGCCAGGCGACTTACCACCTCGTTGCCGACGAGCCTTACTCGCGACCAACTTGAAGTCCAACTCGCCCGCCAGCGATCTTCCAGTAGAGCTTCGCGTCACGATCGCGCGTTGAATATGCTCCGGACCGTTTGAAATCAGCAAACAGTTATCGACGAGCGCCATACTTACTCGGTTCGGAGGCGTTTTTTTACCCCCCACCCCAGCCCCACCGTCGCCATCAACTTGTTCATCGGCTGAGGCGTCCGCATCTGTTTCCGGAGCCGAATAGATCGTGAAACCGCCGTATGATTCTTCGGACAACTCATTGGGTGATTTCTCACGAACCTTCTGCCACGTTGTCTCAATGTCAGCATCCTCCTGAAAGTGAATGCCACCCAGGTACGCGATATGCTGTGGGCGGATGGGACGTGGATACCAGGTCGCCAGAGAAATACGGCCAGTTGCTACCTCGACGACTTCTTCCAACACATCAATACCAAGTGCTTCGTTCGCTCTGCCCAAGACACGTTCTTCGAATGCGTTGTCGCCGCGAAAACTGTTGTAGAGCTTCGCAGCCTCCTTCTCCGTTTTCACGAAGTCCCAATTGAGCGTCAGATAACTGGCAACGTCGTGTGGAACCCAATCCTCAGGCTCCGTCTTGCCCGTCTTCATCGCCAGCGCGGCCAGGACGCCAGTGCGTGGCTCGGCAGCGATGAGATGCGTTTGCAAGAAACTGTCGTACTCGTCACTGGCCAGCGTGATGCTGCCTCCAACAGCAAGTAGCCCGTCGAGTCCAACCGCCGGCAACATCGCCAGTCCGATTTGCGCCGAACTATTACCACGCATCGCAACCTTTGCGAAGCTGATCGGATCGATGTACCAGCGAATCTGAGGAGTCGCCCCCTTGGGACCTTTCGAGTGCCTCATCACGTCCGCGAAGTCTTCATTCTGCTCCAGCACCTCCTGGTCAGCATCTCCGTCCCACGCCGCCAGAATCTGTCGTGCGACTTCGATGTTGCTTGTGGCGACCAACATGCCGTCGCGACGAAAGAAAACGATTCCCGTATAGCGGTCATCGCGATCTTGGGAAAACACCTCAACCTTTGTGCTGCCAATCACTTCGTTTGACTTCGTCAGCTCACCATCGCTTTGCAACTTTTCTTGAACCACATCTAGCAGTCGAATCGCATTTGCCTCCTGCCCTTCGATGTCGACCATCAACACTGGTGCTGGCCAGCCCTGCGGCGGCGCCGTCACGGCAAATGCAACTTCGCCGGCCGGAATGGCTAACAGTTCGGACAGCGACAGTCCAATTTGGTCAGCAACCGGCGTGAACGCATCCTCGGCTTCCTCGTAGAGCTGAGCCGTAAGTGACTTAATCTGGGTTTCCTGCGACATGCGGCCGATCGAAGTCTTGTTGAACCCATCGCCCAGATCGTTCAAATCCGCGATACGCACGTAGGCCAGTGTCTTCGCAGGAAGCAACTCGTAGCATCTCGGACGTTCTGCCGCTGCATTTCCAACAATCGCTAGGCCGAGGACACATGCGATCAGGATTTGCCAGCGTGCATTCGAAAGCCGCCAACAACTACCTGCCTCCTCAGACTGGCGAACTC
>CAYQMZ010000723.1:0-629 GCA_964418725.1 uncultured Pirellulaceae bacterium | reverse complement strand
GGCTTGTTGGTAGGCTGGCACATGCAACTTGCCATCAATGCGAGAAGACACTTGAGGCGAGACGACACAACTGGATACATGAAAGGCTCAGTGGATGTTCGGTTCGAAGCATTTGCGGAGCAGCAAGCTGTTAGTCGCCACTCTCCACCGTCAGATTACACCTCCGGCAGTGCCGAAACAAACCGAGAAATGCAGTTTGAATTGGCTTCCGATTGCGTTGCAGAAGTAGAGGCTGAATCCGTCGGGGCCTGAGATCCGACAACCGGCTGAAGATAAAAGTGGGCGCGTGACGTACAAATCGCCTGACAGAGACACTTGGGCTGGACATTTCCGGACGCCGTGGCTCCTAGCGGTTAGCGCAGTACAACCCGATCAATCCGAATCTCGCACACCACCCACGCAATTGACAAGCAAAAACCGTAACGCGTAATCGTCCGATTCTTACAGGCATGAGGTATATCTCGCATAGGGTATATGCACCATATCCCTCGTCGAAGTCGGTTTTTCACAACCGCTACGACTCCCGCCTTGAAGAACGAACACACGATGCCCACCTTGCTCCGCTGCTACGCCCAAGCAATCGCCATCATTTTCCTCGCCTCAGTGCCTGCCAACGCGCAATTGGGGTC
>CAYQMZ010000722.1:0-4313 GCA_964418725.1 uncultured Pirellulaceae bacterium | reverse complement strand
CTGGTCTTCGGCTGTCAGGTAATCCAGCGAGCCCAGCTTTCCGGCTTTGGCTTGTTTGTCATCCGGACCGCAAACGTTGGTTGTCGGTTCAATGAATGGCAGCGTGTTGCTGTCGTCGGGCGCGTCCGCAACCGATTTGCCTTGAGCCAAATCCCAAATGCGTGCGTCGCGGGTTGCGGTCATCTGATCCAGAATCGCACGCTCGCGTTCCATCACATCTTCGTTGTTAAATTGGCGCGAACCGTCTTGTCCGGCCTTACCGCGGTCACCATAGATAGAGAATCCATTGACGGCTCGGTAACGGTGCCACCAGTGGAAGTTCTTGTCATCCACTTCTGACTTAAGTTCTTCATTCCACTTAACCAACTTGTCCGTCTGGCCGAATAAGCCATCCATCAAGATCGGCGCCAGAGCCTTATAGCCAGCCGCGTTCAAGTGCGACCCGTTCAACGTCAGCCGATCGCCCTCTTTTTCGAACAGCTTTTTCGTAGGCGTGAAAAGATCGACGAAGCCGATTTCCTTCTCCTTTGCGACCTCGCCCATCGTCTGGGTGTATACCGCAAGGTTCTTGTTTTGCTCGTCACCTGTGGGCAAGTGCTTGTCACCCACGTTCTCGAAAGCAATCGGCGAAATGAGAGCCATGCGTGGCGCTGATTCGCCGTTGAACTTTTGCTCCTTTGCTTCGTCGATCATCGTCGCGAGATTGGACTTAAACTCATCCAAACCGTCGGGACCGTCGAACGATTCATTGAAGCCGAAGAAGAGCAACACGACGTCGGCTTGGCTGTGCGTGAGATGCTTTTCTGGTGATCCGAAGTTCTTGATTCGGATACGAAGATCAACTTCGTCGCCAGGAAAACACAGATTCCGAACCGCCAACTGATGCTCTGGGAATCGCTGATGCAGCAGAGTTTCCCAGACGTTCTGGTGCTGCATTCGCTCGCCCAATTCATTCCCGATTAGGCAGATACGGTCGCCCTTCTCAAGCTTCAGTTGCTGAGCCGATGCGAACGAAGTGAATAGCGTAAGCGTGGCAACGGCGCATAGCGCGACGATGCGAATTTGAGTCTGAAACATGCTCTCCCCTGCAACGAATAGACAATCCGAGGTAGCCCTACAGGCTATCACATCCATCGGCTTGCGTCATGTTCGGAAAAGCGCGTTTGCGTCGTCGAACCGATCCCGATTCACACTGATGGGAAAGCCGTGTTTGCATCACTCTTTGAGTGTCACAATTGGACGACAAGTGACGCACAACCGACACGTTTTATACGCGGACGCTACTTGTTGCGATCGAGAAACACGATGCACGAAGGATTACCGACAGGCACGTATTGCTCGGTGAACTTGAGCTTACCGGTTTCCTTGTTCACTCGGAAAATCGCGATGTTATCCGCGCGCTGGTTGCACGAGTAAAGAAATTGTCCGGTCGGATCGAATTCAAAACTGCGTGGGTAGTTACCGCGAGTCCATTCGTAATCTACGAATGATAATTCACCGCTTTCGGATACGCGAAAGATGCCAACGCTGTCTTGCAGACGATTACCTGCATAAACATATTTCCCGTCGTGCGAAACTAAAATCTCCGAACAGAAGTTGCTGCCAGCATATCCCGGCGGCAGTGATGAAACGGTTCGGCGATGCTTGAGTGTCCCGGTGTCCTTGCCCCAATCAAAGAGTGCGACCGTCGAGCCTTCCTCTTGGATCGAATAGAACCAACGCATATTCGGATGAAAGTCAAAGTGCCGTGGACCGTCGCCCGGCGGCAGCGAAACGGAGTGAGGCGTATTCGGCAGCAGCTTGCCACGCTTTGTATCCAGCTTCCACACGAAGATCTTGTCCAGGCCTAGGTCGACGTGCAAAACAAACTTTCCACTCGGATCCGTTTTGATCATGTGCGCGTGAGTGCGATCGTGCCCACTAAACGCGAAACTGCCAGGCGGCGCGTTCTTGGATCGCGTTGGCCCAATGGTGCCCGCGTCGTTCTGCACATCCGTGGGTTCGCTCACTGTCCCGTCATCGAGAATCGGCAACACGGAGACAGAACCACCAAAGTAGTTTGCCGCCAATAGAAAACGTCCACTCGGATGAATGCTGATGTACGTTGGGCCCGCGCCTCCCGAGGGAACCGTATTGAGTTTCTTCAGGCTGCCGTCGCGATTGATTTCAAACGAACTGATCGTCCCTTGCTTCTGCGTGCGGTCACCCACGCGGTCGGTTTCGTTTGCCGAGTACATTCGAGTCCCGGCCTTGTTGATCGCCAAATGACTCGGACTGGTTCCAAGATCAAACGTACCCTTGGCGATCAACGCACCCGTCTTGCGATTCACTTCGAAGATATGAATCCCGCGACCGTTGCCCGGCGGCAGATCGACCTGCGTCGGCAGCGTATCCTTCAAGGGAGAACTGAACGTCCCGACGTAAGCGAACAGCGGAGACGCTTCGTCTGCGTTGGCGGATGCGATGGCCGATCCGATCATCCCCAGCGTCAAAACGAAAATGTGAGCGGCTCGAAAGCGATTGGATTGCATATCAAACTCGGGCAAGAGTTAACTCGAAGGGGCGTATTACAAACGCACAAGTGCTTCCGACTTGAGCTGCGACCCTAAAAACCCGTTCCTTTAGTCGTCGTCTTAACTCGGGCTAGGTACATATCGGAGGTCAGATAAAGGACGCTTCCATCGTTGCCCCAGCCGACGTTCGAAATAGATTCTCCGGTAACGATGCGGCCCAAGAGTTTGCCTTCCGGCGACAGTACCAAAACACCACCAGGCCCGGTCGCGTACACGTTGCCTTTGACGTCTACCTTCAATCCGTCGCCACCACCACGAGGCAATCGCTTCTCCTTAGACGCGTCAAAGAATGGTTTGGGTGGCCCCAGGTTTCCGTCTTCCTTGACAGGAAAGGCACGCCAAACGGGATCATTGCCGTCACTGTTTGCCACGTACAGCGTCTTCTGATCAGGTGAAAACGCGATGCCATTAGGACGGGACATTTCGCGATACTGCACCGTCACCGTTCCGTCCTTCTGCAGGCGGTAGACTCCACAGAAATCGATTTCACGCATGGGATCATCGGCTCGGTTGGGCAAACCGTAAATCGGATCGGTAAAAAAGATATCCCCGTTGTCTCGGACTACCAGGTCGTTCGGGCTATTGAATCGCTTACCGTTCCATTTGTCGGCCAGCGTGACCTTGCCACCACCTTTCGTGACCATGGAGATCCTTCGGTCACCGTGCTCGCAAAGCACCAGCCGGCCTTCCGCATCCAGGGCCAAACCATTGCTGCCCGGCTCGCGACCGTAATCAGCCACCCCGGTGTAGCCAGCCGGCTTCATGAACAGAGACACTCCGACGCCTTCTTGCCATTTCATCACCGAGTTGTGCGGAATGTCAGAGAACAGCACGTAACCACCAAACTTGTTGCCCTTCTCCGCAATCCATACGGGGCCTTCCGACCACTCGAAGCCACCGCAAACGACTTCGACCTTGGTATCCTTGGGGATCAGCTGGTCGAGCGAGGAATCGAAACGATCGATACTGCCGATCGACGGGAAGTTGGTTGTGTTCTGTCCAAATGCAGAAACGGTCAGGCAAGTCAAAAGAAGCCAGACGCAAACGAGTGATTTGTTCATAGTCGAAGCAACGTGAAAATCTTGGAGGCTTGTCGAGACAGCACCAGTCGCTGATCATTTCGGCAGATCATAACAGCGGGATTCAAACGGGTCGAATCGCCAATCGCCCGGGAAAATTGGCTCGCTTCAGCAGCTTGCGACTATTTGGGAATTCTGAGACTATTTAGGCGTTCGCAACGAGTAAAGGAAAGAAACCATGTCGGCTTTTGCAGATATCGATACGATCAAATACGAGGGTCCAGACTCCAAGAATCCACTCGCCTTCCGCTGGTACAACCCAGAGGAAGTGATCGAGGGTAAGACAATGAAGGAACACATGCGTTTCTCCGTCGTCTACTGGCACACGTTCCGCGGCGACGGCAGCGACCCGTTTGGCATGCCAACCATGCAGCGTCCATGGGAAGACGGGTCCGATTCCGTTGAAAACGCAAAGAACCGCGTTCGCGTTGCTTTCGAGTTCATCGAGAAACTAGACGCTCCCTACTACGCTTTCCACGACCTAGACGTTCGACCAGAAGGCACTTCGCTGTCCGAGTCGAACAAGAACTTCGACGCAGTTGTCGAAGTACTTAAGGAAGAGCAAGAACGTACCGGCATCAAACTGCTTTGGGGTACGGCCAACATGTTCAGCAACCCACGCTACATGCATGGGGCTGCCACAAGCTGCAACGCCGACGTC
>CAYQMZ010000721.1:0-4337 GCA_964418725.1 uncultured Pirellulaceae bacterium | reverse complement strand
ATGGTAACTGTCGCTCCTTCCAAAGAATCCTCGCGTGCGTCGCAACCAAAGCCCAAGGTTCAGCCTCGCTACCACGTAATGCTGTGGGACGACAATCATCACACGTTTTTGTACGTGATACGCATGATGCGGAAGCTGTTTGGCCACAGCGCTGAGCAGGCGAAGGAAATTGCCCGTCAAGTCGATATGTATGGTTCGGCGATTTGCCTGACGACAACCAAAGAGCACGCCGAGCTAAAACGTGAGCAAATTCATGCCTACGGCCGAGACGACCTCATTCTGGATTGCGTCGGATCTATGTACTGCAGTATCGAGCCCGAATCCTAAAGCCCGGCTTTCGGCTACGTTGCGGGCTTCGAACTGACAATTCTCTGTGAAGATCCCTGCTGGGCGCGTGTTGTTCCGAGTTTCGTGGACCGCGACTGTTCACGGTCCGCCCCAAAATTGATAGTCTGGGAGGCTGTTATCTGGCCGATCCCGACTTTTGGTTAACTCTGATGTCCCAGCCGTTGCTAAAGACGCACACTCTTGGTTGCAAGGTCAACCAATACGAAACCGAGCTCGTTCGCGAGGCACTCAACCGGTTTGGTTATGAGGACGCGGACTCCGACTCTCCGGCCGATCTCTGCGTGGTCAATACTTGCACGGTTACCAACGAGGGTGATGCCAAGAGCCGCAGCGTAATTCGACGCATGGGCCGTCAAAACCCGGATGCCAAGCTGATCGTGATGGGCTGCTATGCGACGCGTGCCCCCGAAGAACTGCGGGCACTGCCAAACGTGGCCGAAGTCGTGACGGATAAGCGGGAACTGCCTGATCTGTTGGGACGGTTTGGCGTTATCGACTTTCCGGACGGGATATCACGTTTTAGCAATCGCCATCGAGCCTACGTCAAGGTTCAGGACGGCTGCTTGCTGAATTGCAGTTACTGCATCATCCCAACAGTCCGGCCTCGTATGGAGAGCCGCCCGCTGGATGCCATTGTTCGTGAAGTTGAACGCCTCGTCGATCACGGTCATCGAGAGATCGTTCTCACCGGTATCCATTTGGGGCACTACGGCGTCGACTGGAACAAGAGCAAGCCCAAGGAAGACTGGACTCGGCTGTCTCATCTGTTGAAGTCCTTGATCCAACTCCCTGGCGAATTTCGCATTCGGCTTTCTAGTATCGAAGCAACGGAAGTCACGCGAGAGTTGGTTTCCATGATGGCGGACCACCAGGATCGCATCTGCCCACATTTGCACGTCTGTCTGCAAAGTGGATCGGACACGATTCTGCGTCGAATGAAACGACGTTGGGGTACCAAACGTTTTTTAGATCGCTGTGCGCTCGTTCAAGAGCGTCTTCACAAGGCGGCCCTGACCACGGACATCATTGTTGGCTTCCCCGGCGAGACAGATGAAGACTTCGAAGCATCATGCGAGGTCTCTCAGACTGCAAACTTCTCAAAGATCCACGTGTTTCCGTTCAGCGCCCGCAAAGGTACTCCTGCTGCGGAGATGCCAAACCAAATCGATCCCCAAGTGAAAGCCGACCGTGTATCCCGGCTCTCCGAACTTGGGGATCAAATTCGAGATCGATACTTTGAGACCCTCATTGGCGAGTCACTTCAAGTGATGGTCGAAACGACTCGAGACGGAAACCAAATGGGCACGTCTTGTCGCTACGCACCAATCAAGCTTGGCCAAACTGACTTTCAGCATGGTGCTCTTGTGAAGGTGCGAGCCAACAAATTGGTCGATGGCTGCTTGTTAGCAGAGCCTATCAGCGAAGCCTAAGAAGCGATGCTTAGCAACTGACGCGTCAGTGCAATGATCTCGTCGGGGTCCGTCATGTCTTTCGGGATTGTGCTGTAGACGCTCGTCTCATCGACAAGCCTCAGTCGCTTCTTACTCTTTCGTACCAGTTGTTCAGCACGTTGCTGATCCCCGTACTTAAAGACAAGGAACTTCTCTTCGATCGAAACCGAATTGATTTGCCAAAGCGTCATGTCCGATTTGAGTCTCGCCAACTCGACGAGACGTTCCACACAATCGGGAATCTTCCCAAACCGATCTTCGAGCTCTTCGCGAATTGCCTGCAGACCATCCTCGTCAAATGTCCGAGCTAAGCGGCGATAGATATCGATCTTCGCTCGCAAGTCAGGTACGTACCCGCGAGGCAAATATGCTTCACCAGGCAATTCGATGATGACGTCAGCTTCCAGTTTGGGCGGCAGATTCCTGAGCCGCCGCACCGCAGCCTCCAGCAGTTGACAATACAACTCGTAACCGACCGTGGCGATGTGACCGCTCTGCTGTGTTCCCAGGATGTTCCCCGCCCCGCGGATTTCCAAGTCACGCATCGAAATCGCGAATCCTGCACCCATTTCGCTGAATTCTTCAATCGCACGCAGCCGTCTGGCGGCATCGGGCGTCAGCGAACGTGCCGGATCAATAAGCAAATAGCAGTACGCTCGACGACGATCGCGCCCCACGCGTCCACGAAGTTGATGGAGATCCGCCAACCCGTACATGTTGGCGTCATCAATGAAGATCGTGTTCGCGTTGGGGATGTCTAAGCCACTTTCGATAATCGTCGTAGCGATCAGTATGTCATGTTCGCCGGCAATGAATTCGATCATGACCTGTTCGAGATCCGACTCATTCATTTGGCCGTGGCCCACGCAGATTTTCGCCTCCGGCACCATCTCCTGCACACGATCGCGAATCTTGTCGATGTCGTGGACTCGGTTATGCACGAAGTAGACTTGTCCATTGCGACTAAGTTCACGCATGATCGCGTTGCGAATGACTTTCTCGTCCCATCGCATCACGCGCGTCTCGACGGCCAGCCGTTCCTCCGGCGGTGTTTCTAAGTTGGAGATACCTCGAATCCCCGTCAAAGCCATATGCAGTGTTCGCGGAATAGGCGTCGCGGAAAGCGTCAGCACGTTAACCGACGCCCGAAGCTGTTTCAGCCGATCTTTCACAGCCACGCCAAATCGCTGCTCTTCGTCGATGATGACCAGCCCTAAATTACTGAAGGCGACGTCTTTCGACGCTATCCGATGCGTACCGATCACAATGTCGACGGCACCTTCGCGTAACGCCTCCAAAGTCTCGCGTTGCTCGGCCGCGGTGCAAAAGCGACTGAGTTTTGCAATATGAAATGGAAACTCAGCCATACGTTGCTTGAACGAATGGAAGTGCTGTTCGGCCAGAATCGTGGTGGGAACAAGGACGGCAACTTGAAAGCCGTTGTCTACTGCCTTGAACGCAGCTCGCATGGCCATTTCCGTTTTACCAAAACCAACATCCCCACAAAGCAATCGGTCCATTGCCTGTTTGTTGCCTAGATCCTTCTTGATGGCGTCAATCGCAGTCAATTGATCCGGAGTTTCATGGAAGGGGAAGGCCGCGTCGAACTCACGTTGCCAATCCGTATCATCACCGAATGTGATTCCCCCAAGTGAAGCACGCTCCGCCTGCAGCTCCAACATCTCGGCCGCCAAGTCGGTTGCCGCTGATGCAGCGGCCTCGCGATGCTTTGCCCAGGTCTTGCCACCAATTTTGGCCAGTCGCGGCAGTGCCTTGCGTCCTCCGACGTACTTTTGCACCATCTCGATCCTAGATGCCGGTACATAGATTTTCGTGCCGCCATGGAATTCGATTTCAAGGTGCTCTTCTTTGTGCTTGTCTTTCTCTAGCAGCTTTAGTCCGCGATACCGACCGATACCGTGCCCCAGGTGTACTACGAGATCGCCTTCCCGCAGGTCCATAAAGCTGTCGATTGCTTTGCTGGACCGTTTACGCGTGGTGCGTCGAACGTCGGCACGGCCAAACATCTGCGCCCCGCTCAACACCAACGTCTTCATGTCGGGTATGCGAAAACCGGCTCGCAGGTGGCCGATTGGGAAATGCAGTTTGCCGGCATTGGCGAGCGTCGTGGACGAGAATAGTTCCGTCAACCGAGATGCTTCCGCTTCAGTTTGGCAAACGACGTAGGTCTCTTGGCCCTGTGCAATCGTTTCCAACAGTTCCCGAATTTGATTGACGTCACCACTAAAGCGTTCCACCGACTCGACCGGCATTCGCACGGTTGTGTCCTCCGTCCCACCCGCCAGCAACCAAGTGGAAATCGTGGGACAGTCTTTCAAGCTCTGCATGACATCGGCACCGCTATGGTGTCGATCAAAGTCCGAGATTCGCTCGAGGTATCGCTTCGCTTCTGCTGCCACGTCATCAGGCTGCTGTACGACGACCGCGACCTGATCTGGCAAGTAGTCGATAAAGTGCGACTTATGCGGTCGCTGCTTGGTGAGTACTGTCACCTCAACTTCCTTCAGCGACATCAGA
>CAYQMZ010000720.1:1359-4348 GCA_964418725.1 uncultured Pirellulaceae bacterium | reverse complement strand
GCCATAAACATGGAGGAGTGTGCTCGTGGGAGGGTGAACTGAGCAAGCGATCAATCGACGTACTCATGGGTAATGACAAGCCAAGAAGCGGGCCAGCAGCGGCCATCTGCGGGCAAGCAGTGGGCTCAGGCCAGCCACTCGCCCATCGATTCGAACATGGCCAGCAACGGGCTTGATTTCGACTCTCGCCGCTCCTTTTTCTTGCCAAGAGCAGCGTCAAGCTCACGATCGTCGAACCAGATCCCCAGACAGGTGTCACACCGGTCAATGTCCATGGGTAGCTGCACCGCATAGGTTTGTTTGATGAGACGACCGTCGCAGGCCGGACAACGCATCGGCCCATCTTTTTCTTCCACGCGAACCAAAGGATCCCCATAGACGGCTTCCAATGCCGCCTCGACCTCCTTTGCGTCGGCCTTCTTCAGCGCCTGCAACTCGCCGTGATCGCACCAGATTCCATCACAATGGTGGCACTTATCCAGAACGACTCCACACACGCGAACGAGCGAAAGTCGCGTGCCATCACGAGGGCATTTCTTCTTCATCACACCTAGCCTTTAAACAACGGTACGCAATTGCCTCCGCAGCCTCCGGGCGAACGTTTGATTGCGTGCCGGGCTCCGCTACCCACCACTTCGTCGAATGTACGCCTTAACCGTCAAACGACTCGTAAACCACTGTTCCGCGGAGGATCATAGCGAGTTTGAAATCACGCCGGGATACCGGGAATCCGCGAACCCACCCGTTTCTTCCATGTCGCTATAATGCATCTGCGGACAGTACGTTATTTGATGCCTTGCCGGCTGCGTGCTGCCGCTGGAATACCAAGACCTCGTCGACAAGCGATCTCGCATCGATCGCTCTTCTATGCAAAACCCGTCTAAGCTCAGGCGTCAGATTGCCTGGGACGCCGCTCGCCTCATGTATTCGAGGCAAGAGACTGAGTACTTTCGTGCCAAGATGAAGGCCGCTAAGCGAATCTGCCGCGGCTGGGTAAAACCCGCTGACCTGCCGAGCAATACAGAGATTCGAGATCAGGTTCAAATGCTGGCGAATCTCTTCGAAGGAGAAACACGCCGCGACAACCTGCGCGAGATGCGGCTGGAAGCCCTGCGAGTTATGAAGTTGCTGGCCAACTTTCGCCCGCGTCTCATTGGCAGCGTATTGACCGGTCACATACGATCCGGCTCGGATATCGACTTGCACGTGTTTTCCGATTCCGTCGAAGCCATCGCTCATGAGTTGGAACGCGAGGGCATGGTATTTGACGTCGAGAGAAAACGCGTTCGCAAACACGGTGAAGAACGCACATTCGTACACATCCACGTCAAAGATAGGTTTCCTCTGGAATTGACGGTCTACGCCAGCGATAAGGCGCACTACATTTGGAAGAGTTCTATCACTGGCAAAGCCATGGAGCGGCTTAGTATTGCGGAGCTCGAACAGTTTCTGGTGCAAGAGTATCCGGGCATTGATTTAGACGACGCGATGGAAGAAATCGAAGCACAAGTCGACCGGTTCCAAGTCTACGAAGCACTGCTGCTACCCCTGGAAGAGGTCAAGCAGAATCGAACGTATCACCCCGAAGGCGACGCTCTTTATCACAGCCTGCAGGTGTTCGATCTGGCACGCGACGAAATGCCGTACGACGAAGAATTCATCTTGGCAGCGCTGCTGCATGATGTGGGTAAGGGAATCGACCGCGGCGACCATGTCTACGCCGGACTTGAAGCCCTAACTGGATTCATCACGGACCGGACATCGTGGCTGATCGCCCATCACATGGACGCCCACAAAATCCACGATGGAACGATCGGTGCACGAGCACATCGTCGCCTGCGGGAAAACGAGAACTACGACGATCTTATGTTGCTGTCCGCCTGTGATCGTGGCGGACGACAAATTGGAGTAATGGTTCCCGATGTCGAGGAAGCACTCGACTACGTACGCGAGATAGCCGAGATGTGCGGCTAGTCCTTAACCAAGGCATGAGTCTTATCGGTATAAGGTCGTGAAGGACTAGCTCGCATGAAGTCTCAGTTTTCCTTGCGATCGACTTTTTTTTTGCGTGACGAGCGTCTGCCTTGTGCTCGCACTAATTCCCTTCAGGTGGGATATCCCGAGAGCGATAGCTCCATACATCCTAATTTCGCTGGTCATCGCAAATGCGGTTTGCCTACGTGGTCGCTTGACTGCATCTATGGGTCTTGCCATTTTCGCTGGCCTGATTTTCAGCCGTCGAATCAATCCTCTTGCGTGGACGCACCCAGGACAAATCGAGTGGAACTATGCTCCGATGTGGGCGCTTCTTTGGTGGCGGTATAAAGTAAGTTGGGCATTAGGTGTGTGCTGCACTTTGGTTGTTGAGGCTGTTACTTCCCTGCTCTTCGGTTATCTCAGGCCAAGCTTGAAAGATGATGCGGCTTAGAGAAATCGTTGCGGCGGCGCTTCCATCACATTTACGCATGTGGCCGCCTGAGCCATCGTTCGGGAGGCCTTTCTGCCTGCGGGGCACGCGAGACAGCGATGTGCGCACTGCCCGTCGACCTAGGCACAGCATGCCTACTAACCGCCTCCACCCTGGAAATCCAAGTTACTTCTGCCGGACTTCGGCGGCAGGGTTCTGAGAGCCATCCGGTACCCGCTGCGTTTCAAGGCCACGAACGATGCCAACGGTCCAACAAAGAGCACCCAGAATCCCAGCCCTGTGTTCACCCACGCCAAGTCGCTTCCGCCAAAGCTCACGGCGGAAGCGACCAGCACACCGAGCATAATCACCATTATTGCGGCAACATCCCTGCCGCGCCCTGCCCAAACGATTTCGGCCATTTCAGCGGCAACGCCGCCCGCCAGCATTCCTAGCCAGAAGGCAAAGAACTGAGCAGCCAAGTCCGTTCGGATTGGAGCGGTTCGAAACGTCGAAATCCAAGCAAACGGCAAAGCAAATACGGTCACGAGTAGAAACAGGTAACCGATACCGACCTGCTTC